>NZ_JFHJ01000368.1:0-4649 GCF_003666285.1 Mesotoga sp. HF07.pep.5.2.highcov
AGAATAACCTTCAAGCCCTTTATGCCAAGCTCTTCCGCGACTGAGGGGAGCAGTTCTCCGGCGATTTCCCCTGGATCTACGATCGGAGTCATTATGTCCGGTAGATCGAAGAATCTTATAAGCTCTTCGCTCCAGTCGTTTCGATCGGGATCGAAGAGTTGTGTGGTAGTGGCGAAAGTGAACTCTGTCAGCTTCTCCCCTGTGAGGAAGTAGGTCAGGAGTGAAGGCATCGGGAGAAGGGCGTCTGCCTTTTCAAGGTAACGGCTGTTATTACGCTTGAGAGATATGAGCTGATAGAGAGTGTTGAATGGCTGAAACTGGGTTGGAGCTCTGTCGAAGATCCAGCGCTTGCCGGCCTTCTTTATTGCGTAATCCATGGAATCATCTTTGAACATGTCTCTGTAATGCCTGGGATCGCCCTGAATCGAACCGGAACTGTCGATGAGACCGAAATCCACTCCCCATGTGTCGATTCCTACGCTCCGGATCTCAATTCCCATTGCTGAAGCCGCCTTTATACTTTCCACGACATTCTTGTAAAGCGAAATGAGGTTCCAGTGAGTCAAATCCGCGACATGAATAGGCTCGTTCGAAAAGCGATGTACTTCTTCCAGAACCAGCCTGTTTCGACCGTACTTTCCAACGAAGGCCTTGCCGCTGGAGGCACCGATGTCTATGGCGAGGAATCCGATCAATGGTCCATACCCCGTTCTTTAAGGAACTGGTTCACTTCGCTTTCGGCTGGCATCGAGCTTGCTCCGCCATATCTTGTCGCGACAATCGCCGCCTCTGCGTTTGCGAAAGTGAGAATGCTTCCCAGATCTTCTTCGGTAAGACTACGCAGTTCTTCATCGCCCATATTGTAGAGCTTAGAGATTACTGCGGCCATGAAAGAGTCTCCGCAGCCGGTTGTCTCGGCCACTTTCACCTTGAACCCCTCTCTCTTAACAGAAGTCCTTCCGCGATAAACAGTGGATCCTCTGCTGCCGAGGGTGAGAAAGACGAGCGTGTCCGGTCTGACTTTGAGCCGAGACAGGGCCTCATCTAAATTGTCGCTGTCACATATGTATAGCAGATCGTCGTCGCTGAGCTTGAGAATGTCGACTCTTGAGATGATTTCTCTGACTGTGGCCCTGAATGAATCGTGATCTTCTATTGCGCTTCTTCGAATGTTGGGGTCGAATGAAGTCTTGACTCCTCTTGAGCTGAATCTTTCGAACAGCTCTAGATAAGTGGATGCCGACGGTTCTTCCAGGAGCACTATCGCGCCAAAATGAAAGAGGGAAAAGTTAAGAGGGTCGATCTCTTCGATTTCTTCTGATTTGAGCGATAGATGGGCTGCATGATCCCAGTAGAATCTAAATTCCGGCTTTCCCTCTCCGTCCAGAGCGGCAAAGGCTATCGGTGTCTTCGTTCCATGTTCTCTAATCACGTAGCTGGTAGATATTCCAAGAGACTTCAGATACTCAAGGAGTGCGTTTCCAAATTCGTCCATGCCGATTTTGGCGAGGAATTCCATAGGGACTCCCAGTCTGTGAAGACCGACAGATATGTTGAAAGGTGCACCACCCGGTTTCTTTTCAAACAGGGTGGTGCCTTCCAGGCCTTTCATAGGTTCTCTAGAGATAAAATCGAAGAGGATCTCTCCAGAGCATAAAACCGGTTTGGACCGATCTCTCATAACTTGAAGTCAGCCTCGAACCTGTTGAGATCATCTGCCGGAAAACTACCCTGAACGTATTCAGCTGCGATCTCGATGGGCAACGTGAGATCATGGACACCCAGTGAGATAAGTTTGTTTGCGCTCTCGATATCCTTTATACTTGCCGCAATGATTCTAGGGGCGTTTGAGTGCCAGTCACCAATGTCTAACATCTCCGTAATTCTCAAGTCAGCATCTATTCCCGCCTTCACCATTCTATCGAAGTACACGGCCACATACTCAACTTCCATGCTGACCGCGGCGTAGTACTGCTGTAAAGTGTAAACGGCCGTAGCACATACTCCAACTCCAATATCGTTCAGCTGAGGGACAATATTAGAGGCCTTCTGCGGATCCCAGGGCAGTTTGATAGTAAAGAATTCGGGATCGAAATCGCTCTTCTTTATGAATTCCTTTACCTTTTGAATCCATTCGGTCGAAGAGAGGCTGCCCTGAACGAAGTGTCTCTCGCCCGGGACCTTTGAGAGAAATTTCATTGCATCCATCAGGCCCCATCCCGGCCTGTCTCTTTTCAGTATTGTGGGGTTGGTAGTGATTCCGGCAAAGACCGGCTGTTCAACGAGTTCAACGCTCTTTTCACAAATACCGTCAATGTATAACATTATCAGGCTCCTTTCTTAGTAACTATATGTCCCGAAATGCAGTTTACTCTCCAAGAATCTGGTAATCAATACCCTTTATATCACAGAACTGTACCAATTCCTCTACAAAATCGCCATAAACACCGTGAGTGTGGTTGCACGGGTAGTATCTCAGGAAGGTATCCATGTCCGTATCCAGCTTCACGTAGGCATGTGGCCATTCGATCTGAACCTTCTCCGACAGCTTCTTTTCTTCTGCTTCGGAGAGCTTAACGAACTCTCCCGGTACTATTGTCATGATGTACTCGCCGTTCTGTCTCGCAAGCCTGGCAAGGGTAACTCGCCCAGGTGCCGCAAAATGCTTTACGGCAGCTCCTCCGGCCGGGAAGTAGAAGTCCTCGGGATACAGTTCTACGTGTTTGAGATTGTCTTCGGGATTCATAGATTTTCCGGCAAAGTAGGTCGCATGAGTGCCCGAGTTACAGAGGTCGAGAAGGTCCTCTTCCTCGAAGTAGTGTCTCACGTCAGCAAATAGAACTGGAGACTGAGCAATATGCTTGAAGATCTCCATGGTCAGAGCTCCATCCATGTCCGTTTCGGTGGCCGCAACGATTGTCTCCTTTGAACCGTGCCAGTCATACGGATCATTGAGGAAGGCCTCTACTATGTCCATCGTTGCGTAGTTGTTTGTCATCTCGGGCTGACCTTTGAATCCAACAAAATCCAGCTCGTACTCTTTTATGATACTGAGCGCGGCCTCGTAGAGCGCGATCTGCTTCTCCAGTTTTTCAGGTGTAAGCTGTTTGCCGTCATACTTTACAGTTGCAAGCTTTTCAAGCCACTCTCTAGCTGCTTTTGTGACGTCTTTTGGTACTTTCTCTGCCCTGACTACCAGTTCATACTGGTCGATCTGTTCCACATCGACACCGAACTCCTTCAGCCACTGATCACCGTTGGCCGAAGCCGTGTACATTCCCATCGGACGGCCGCCGAACATACCGTATCTTTCACCCTTCAGTCTTGCGGCCGCTGAAGCAGCCCTCACGAAGTGCATTACCCTTTCAATTACATCTGAATCTTCGGGATTGCCCCATACCCTTTCAGGCATTATTCCGACCTGTTCGAGGGCACCTGCTGCCGCCAGCTGGCCTACCATACCGGGGTAAGAGGGATTGATCTGTCCATAGGTGAGGAAAGGACCTGGTGCATAAAGCGAGGCCATCACGGAAAGATGCGGCCAGCACCAGATAGCATAGTTGAATATCGTGGCCTCAACCTCGGCCTTCATCAGCTCCTTGCCGGCCTTCTTCGCGAGAGAAGGCTTCCAGACTATATCGGAGGCTGTGACAACTTCCACTTCACCCGTTGCTTCAAGGGCCTTAACCAGCCTGTCTTGAAACCCCTTGTTCATTTCGATCAGATCGTTGTGAACGAAATCGCGCCCGTCGGAAAAAGTGATCACTCCAACCTTTCTCTTTTTCATTGAGCATTCCTCCTCTTTTCAGTGTTTTCTTCGAGCTTATCTACATGAGCTTTGACACAGATTTTCTTTGAAGCAGTTCCGCCTTCAGCACAACTTTCGATTTATCACCTCGTGTTCCGTCTATTTCGCTCAGCATAATCGTGGCGGCAATCCTGCCGATGTCCTTCACAGGCTGTCTGATCGTCGTCAAGGGTGGCTCGATCAGTTCGTTCATAGAATGGTCATCGAAGCCTACAATCGATAGATCACCGGGGATTTTCAGGCCCATCCGCCTTACGGTTGCAACTATGACCTCATTGAGAAACTGGTTTGTGGATATGATCGCATCCGGTCTCCTGTCCGATTTCAGAACAGACTCCAGTGACAGCGAAGCCCTTTCCGCGTCCACTGCATTCTCGATAATCCAGTCTGCGTTTATTTCAATGTCCAGCATCTTGCAAGCCTCCAAAAAGCCCATACGTCTCTCTTCTATTGTATAGATTCCCTTTTTGTGAAGGACTATTCCGAGTTTCCTGTGACCGTTCTCCTTTAAGTGCAACACTCCCTGGAGAATCGCCTGTCGGTTGTCGAGGGTTACCGAGCTTATCCTATCAAGTCCTTCGAGAATCCTATCGTAGAAGACTACGGGGATGTTTCTCCTGACTGCCTCTCTGTAAAGTCGTGAGTTGTTTCTTCCATCCTCACCCCCACAGGGCGAGGAAAGTATCCCCTCGACGCCGTGTTCGAGGAGCCATTTGATGTAGATTCTCTCTTTCTCGAAATCCTCGCCGATGTCGCAGACGATGAATTTGTAGCCTCTAGGAAAGAGCACGGTCTCGACTCCGCTCATGAAATCCAGAAAGAATGGATTCCTGATATCCGA
>NZ_JFHJ01000680.1:0-1053 GCF_003666285.1 Mesotoga sp. HF07.pep.5.2.highcov
AGCACATAGAATCCGAGATTTCGCCACACATTTACAAGAATTATTGTTGTAAGAGCTGTGTTTGCCTGACCTAACCAGGGTTGGGCCAAACTCCCAAGTCCGACAGTTCTCAAGAGCTGGTTCACCAGTCCGGCCTGAGGATTCAGAAAAAGAACCCACATGAAGCCGACCAGAACTAGGGGTATCATATTCGGGATATACGTGACTACCCTGAATACTCCGGCTCCCTTTATCTTGCTTGCCAGCATCAAAGCGATCAAAAAGCCCAGTCCAAGTTCGAGAATCGTGAGCATTATGAAGAAGTAAACGTTGTGAAAGAATGCGTTGAACAACTCCTTGGAAAAGCTTCCGGAGAAGAGAGTCTGAAAGTTCTTCAGTCCGACGAAGGTTCTCGGCCCCACGCCCGACCAGCTGAAGAAGCTCAGAATTAAGCTGTCAAACAGCGGGTAGATTATGAATATCGAATACAGGATTAGAGCAGGTAAAATGAAGACGAGAAGGTATCTGAGTTTTATTTGCATCTTCGTTCTCCTCTATAGACTCCTCCCCGCCTACCGGCGGGGAAGAGAAGAAATCTATCGTTTACTGATTCATCAAAGGTGGGTACCACTGAGATATTGCATCCTGAGCCATCTGAGAGAGTCCTTCGGGGGTAAGCTGGCCTGCGTAAAGAGCTTGCATTCCCGGGCTGAGAACGTCGTCGTACAGAGAAGGCTTCTGTGTCGTGAAGACAGATCCTACCCAGTAGACCCACGGAGAAGCGTTGTTGTTGTAGACATCTAGAACTTCTTCAAGAAGAGGATCCGGTGGAATCGATGCTCCGAGAACGGCGGGGATGTTGTAGGTGATTCCAGCGAATATCGTCCCGAATTCAGGTGTAGCACAGAACTTGATTATCTCTTTGGAGTCCTCGAGGTTCTTGACATTAGATGTCAATGCTATGGCTCCGTCGAGATACGTGTAGGCATAAGGTGTCTGATCCTCGGTAAGTGGTGGGACCATGAAGTATCCGACATTTAGATCGGGATTCAGATCTTTCCATGTCTGGTAACC
>NZ_JFHJ01000512.1:0-1186 GCF_003666285.1 Mesotoga sp. HF07.pep.5.2.highcov
AGGTGTTATTCTGGAACGAGAGACCTCCTAAAATTCTCCCTTCTCTTTAAAGAAACCTTGAACAACGCGTGGGCCGCGATACCCATTAGCTGGTACTCTCAGCTCGATGGGAGATCAGATCGTGAACTTCTGGAGGCAATAAGAGACAACCAGGCCGCAATCGCCTGGAATGGTGGAAAGGGAATCCCGGTTGAGATAAACGAGGCCCATCAGTGGGCGCTCAGATACTGCCACGCTGCGGTAGAGGTTGCTACTGCCTATCTTGCAGCGATGGCTGCTAAGCGACTCGGTGTGCAGGTCTACGTGGCTCAGTACATGTTCAACACGCCCCCGGGGATTTCACCTAAGATGGATTTGGCGAAGGCGCTGGCGAAGAAGGAACTTATAGAGTCTCTTGAGGATGAAAGCTTCGCCGTTGTCACGATGGTAAGACCCGGGCTCATGTCGCTTCCTGCAGACCCAGATATGGCGAGGGGCCAGCTTGTTTCATCTGTCTACACTGCCATGAATATTGACCCGGACATAGTTCACGTAGTTGCATTTTGCGAGGCGACGAGAAGAGCAACCGACGTCGAAATCATCGAAAGTGTAAAGATAGCCAAACAGGCGATAAATGAAGCGATCAAGGGACTTCCTGACTTCAGGCAGGACAAGGAGATTCATGAACACAAAGAGTATCTGAAGAGTGAATGTAAAGTAATAATTGAGGCTATTGAAAAAATAAAGACCGGTGAGCTCACCTCGCCGGAGACAATATACACGGCCGTAAAGACGGGAATTCTCGATGCGCCTGGCCTCAGCAAAATGTCGGTCGCAAAAGGCGCCGTCAGGACCGCGATAGTCGACGGCCAGTCCTGTGCGGTCGACGAGGAAGGAAAGAAGATAGACGAAAGGGAGAGACTATCACTTTAAGCCAGTCTGCTAACTTAGGCCAGTAAAGTTTCGCCTGGCCAGTCTTGCCTTCGGCGAGGCCAGTTCCGACTACTTCGGGCATCAGAGAACATCAATCGAGAAGGAGCATAGTCGCGAATAGGGGACTGACGAGTTCTTAACGTCCGTCCCCGTCTAATCCCATAATCAGACGCAAGGCGCCGAAAAGTATCGGCGGTCGCAATGCCGGCGAAGAACATGCCGGGACGCAAGGCTGGGCAAGAACGGCCCAGGTCGCAATGCTGCCTTCGGCAGG
>NZ_JFHJ01000098.1:0-1544 GCF_003666285.1 Mesotoga sp. HF07.pep.5.2.highcov
GGGATTGTCACAACTTACGTTCACAAAATACTGAAAGTTGGAGACAGAATTAGGATTCTTGGACCTTTCGGTGATTTTTACTTGAGAGACACCGATTCAGATATAATATTCATTGCGGGTGGCTCTGGAATGGCTCCCATCAAATCAATAATTTATGACATGATGGAGAGAGAAGTGAAAAGAAATGCCTATTATTTCTTTGGAGCAAGAAGCAAGAGAGATCTCTTCTACCTTGAGGAGATGAAAGAGGTTGAAAGAAAGATGCCCAATTTTCATTTCATTCCAGCACTTTCTGATCCAGTGCCAGAAGATAATTGGGAAGGGGAAACTGGATTGATAACAGATGTTGTGGACAGGTATCTCTCCGAGCAAGGAGACGAGATTGACAGAGAAGCGTATCTCTGTGGCAGTCCGGGAATGATAAATGCCTGCATACGTGTCTTGATTAGGCACAAAGTACTCGAAGAAAAAATATTCTACGACAAATTCGGTTAGTGTGGAGGTGAGAAAATGAAACAAACTCCGGATTTCGACAGAATTCAAGAAAATATGAGAGCGGGAAATATCACCGGTCCTGGTTTTTTGGGTGATGATGACAGGAATCTTGTTGATATAATCAGTGAAGACCAGATAACCGTCAAAGAACTTGGCCTTACAAACGAGATTATCGCAGATAAACTGGAAATGCTTATGAAGGAGGGTGAAAGAGGATTCGGTTCCCCTGTGAAGGTCGACGATCGTTTTGTAGTGATTGTGGAGGAAAGCAGAGGTTACATTCCATGTCCATTTCGCCATGGTCATCTTTCAAAGAAGGTAAACGTCAATGTGAGAAATATCGCTCTGAAGGAAGAGATCGATTATTCGCCGATCTCCATTCACTTAATACGAGAACATGGATTTTTTCAGGGCAAAGGTTCACCTTATAGACTTGACCCCGCAAGAGTTGCAAAGATTCTAGAGTTGGTTTGACTGCAGATGGGAATTTTGAATTCAGGCAAGAACGGTAAGAAATATTCCTCGAGAAACAGAGCCCTGTTTACGGTCTTCTTTGTGGTATTGCTTATTGCCTTTGTATCGTATTATGCCTTTGGATACAAGATGGAAGTTGTAGTTCCTTCTGAGGATGTGAACCTTTCCGATTTGACCTTCAATGACGATGTTTTCTCTCTTCTTGGAGAAGCGCCGTTTCCACCAGACCAGGGTCTCGCAAACGGAGTCTCTGTGGACCGAGAAGACGGGGAGAGCATACGCGTATTTTATCCACCTGAGGATAATTCGGTTGTCTGCCTTCAGTTTGAGGTGAATTCCAGAAATATCAATGTGTATATTTGGAAGACATTTTCAGTTGATTCCGCAAGAAGCGTTTGGGACACGTTGTTTCTCGTGGAAGCGTCTGTGCTAACCAGGGATCTAGGAAGAATAAAAAAACCTGATTACTATTACGCAAAAATCGTCAGATTTGGAGGACGGGATCAAACTCTCATCTGGCAGAAAGGGAAATGGGTCGTGTTGGTGAAGAGTCCAGGATTTACGCTTGAAGAAGA
>NZ_JFHJ01000552.1:0-1098 GCF_003666285.1 Mesotoga sp. HF07.pep.5.2.highcov
GGAAGGATCGTCGGAGAAGAGAAAAACCCATATCTTCAGGCCAGACTTCTTTTCGATTATGTCGTAGAGAATATCTACTACAGTCCAATTGCCCAAGCTTCTCTAGAGGCGGAAGGTATTCCAGAAAGCCTTTTTGCTATGGAACACGGATATGGAGATTATGGAGTGCAATCAATTTTTCTGCCGCTCAAATGGAATACCGGCGAGAAAACCCGGGGGTTCACCTCTCTTTTCCGGGCTGAATTTCACCTCCCCAATTACGGCTGGATTCAAGAAGATACGTCAGTAGGACAGGGTGTAATGTACTCTGTCGGTGTAACTGAGGAAGAGAGCAGAGTCTACGGGGATTTCTACTTTGGGAACCTCGATCCGCTGAGAATGGTCGTTCAGAATTCAGTCGACACGACACCAGAAGAAAGACCGAAGGAAGTTCAGCCTCTGGAAAAGGTAATGCAGTTCCCATTTTTCGAGAGCAAATTCGGAAATGAAAACCTTGGAGTTGGCGATCTGATAACCGACATTTTTACGATGAGAGCTCTCCCGATGAGATAAAACATACAACGCCTTCAAGTGGTATTCTGATATCATTGGCCTAGACTAGATTAAAGTCTTATGCCCGTTGGATATTAGAAAAGAGGTGGAGACTATGAAAAAGGGCATTTTTCTCGCCGTAGTCGGAGCGGCAATGATTATAGCTGGTTTGTTCCTGCCGATAGTACGCTTCCCAGGAGGAGGCGAAGCAACCTATTTCAACGGCGGAGATCTATATGGCGCACTAACAATGGCAATTGCTATCTTTGCGGGTATCATGGGAATCGTGAAAATGAGATCTTTGGTCTTTCTTTCCGGACTTGCTTCGATTGGCGTTGTAGTAGCGAGGTTGATTACCGTGATTAGGGACCTTCCCGACGAGAATTCTTTGAGAACACAGTTTAAAGAGCTTATTCAGAGCAATGTTCCTGGTAGTTCTGGAGAGGAAATAGCGAATATCATCGGTGGACCGCAACTTCACTGGCTTGGTTGGACAGTACTTCTTGCGGGAGGTGTTGTGGTTCTCTTCGCCGCCTTTATCTCTTCAAAAGAATAATGGGCTTATCT
>NZ_JFHJ01000032.1:0-3576 GCF_003666285.1 Mesotoga sp. HF07.pep.5.2.highcov
TTGAAGGCCCTGCTCGACGAATTCGAACTGTGAGATGATGAGATGCTGTCAAACGTTTATTCGCCATTTCCATTGAAGATCCGCAGTGCCCACGGTATCAGAATCGAGACGGATAATGGTGAGTATCTCGATACCTTTGCCGGAATAGGGGTTCTTGCTTTCGGGCACACGGATAGAAAGACCGTCGATGCCGTTACTTCAAAGGTTCAGCGGTTCTCCCACACTTCGAATTACTTCCTCGACGAAGACGCGATTTCCCTCAGCAAATTTATCCTCGACTTCTCAAATTCCGAAGGCGAAGTTTACTTCGCTAATTCCGGGACGGAAGCCACAGAGGCCGCTATAAAAGCTGTAAGAAGGCTAAAAAAGGGCAAGCTGATTTCGTTCGAGGGGAACTTCCACGGAAGAACGATGGGCGCGTTGTCGCTAACTCATAGCGAAAGGCTTCGGAAACCCTTTGAACCGCTACTTCCCGACGTTCGGTTCATTCCTAAGAGTGTTCAAGATTTTGAAAAGGCAGTATTGTCTGATGAAATTGCCGCGGTCTTCGTGGAGGTCATTCAGGGGAACAGCGGTGTTCACCTATACCCTGCCGAGCTTCTTCAAGCCATTGAGAAGTTGAGAAAAGAGCGAGGTTTTTTGCTCGCAGCCGACGAAATACAGAGTGGCCTCTGCAGAACGGGAGAGTATTTTGGTTATCAGAATTACGCGATCGAGCCGGACATAATAATACTGGGAAAGGCTGTGGGAGGTGGACTACCCCTGGGGGCCGCCGTGTTCAGAGGCGTATCGCCCTTTTATCCCGGAGATCACGGCTCCACATTTGCACCGAATCCAGTCAGCCTCGCAGCAGGGCTCTCCGTTTTGAGTAGAATGGACTCGGCTCTTCTAGAAAGTGTTAGAATATGTGGGGCCCATCTGAAGGAGAATCTGGAGAGACTTCCCTGGGCAAGAGAAGTGAGAGGCATGGGACTCATGATTGGCGTTTCAACGGAGAACCCTGAAAGAATAAAGAGCCTCGCCTTTGAAAGGAAGGTACTTCTAAATGTTACGGCGGGAAGCATAAGGTTCCTTCCGGCGCTGAATATTTCGGAAGAAGAGATAGACGAGATAACGGAGCGACTGGATTTTGGAGGACTAAATGATTGATTTTCAGAAACTTGCAAATGAGTTTGGAACACCATTATACGTATATGATTCGGAAAAGATAAGGAAGAGGATAAAGAAGGCGAAGACCGTTTTCGATGGTCTCGATGCAGAGATAGTCTTCGCCCTTAAAGCCAACAACAACCCCGCACTTCTCAAGATCATGGCCGAGGAGGAAATCGGAGCCGACGTCGTCTCGAGGGGCGAGCTTCTTGCGTCGAAGATGGCCGGAATGAACCGAATTCTCTGGAACGGGAACGGCAAAACTCACGAAGACATTAGACATTTCGTGAACCAGGGGCTCAACATTGTCTGCATCGACTCACTTCAGGAGTTGCCGCTCTGGGACGGGGTAAATGTGATCAAGCTCTTGAGAGTAAACCCCGATGTAGATGCCCGTACTCACCCGCATATATCGACAGGCTTGAGGGCCCATAAATTCGGCGTGCCCATAGAAAAGGTCTCGGAAGTTGCCGACAGGATAGATGGAATACATCTTCACATAGGCTCTCAGATTACGGACGTGGAACCCTTCTTCGATGCCTATTCTAAGGCCCTCGATTGTGCAAAGCAATACGGATTCAAGCACATCGATCTTGGTGGAGGCTGGGGAATAGACTACGAAGGAAGAGAGCTTGACATTGAAAGACTTCAAAAAGGAATATCCGGAATCTTTGCAGGCTTCGACGGTAAACTGATAGCCGAACTGGGGAGATTCATCATAGGTCCGGCCGGCTATCTGGTCACCAAAGTGGTCAGCGTCAAGCCTTCGGAAAAGATATTTATTGTCACCGACGCTGGAATGAACGCCTTGATAAGACCAGTGCTGTATGATGCCCATCACAGAATTCAGGTCCTCGCAAGCACAAAAAAGACCGTCACTGCCGATGTGGTCGGTCCGCTGTGTGAAAGCGGTGACATTCTTGCCAGAGGCCGAAAGCTCGAAGTACCGATTCCCGGAACCGCAATAGTCTTGGAGAATGCCGGCGCGTATGGATTCTCAATGGCAAACAACTACAACGGAATGCCCTTCCCTGCGGAAGTGCTCGTGGACGGAGAAGAGGTCAAGCTCATTCGCCGCAGACAGAGCATTGAGGAACTATTTACTAACGTAAAGATGTGAAGATCGAGATCCGCCCTTTCGATAAATCGCTGAATCAAACGAAAGCTCGCGACTCATTGGGTAGAGACTCAGATAAAGAAAAGCAAAAAGAGGGACTGACTCATTTCTTTTGTCCCTCTTTTTTGGTGACTTATAGCGCTATCGAAGAACGATTTTTACAGTGTCTTGCTAAACCAATCTACAGTGGCTTCTATTAGCTGATTGAATGCGGTCATATCTCCGGTGAATATATTGAAGGTGTGGTCTGCGCCCTCGATTATAAGAACCTTCGATTTCTCATTTCTAGATGCATCGACGATTCTCTGTGCATTCACGGGATCGACTACTGTGTCTTCTGAACCATTGATAGCAAGCACCGGTGCACTTGAGTTAGAGAAGACCTGCAAGACGTCCGTTCCGTAGGCCTCGTCGAACCACTGAAGTCCCAGTTTAAGAGGGCTTCTCCACTCAAAGGTCAGCTCATAGTAACCATTCTGCTTCGCAATTTCGTAAGCTTCTAAGCTTCCAACGCCTGACAGGTCAGGAGCGCCAGCCCAGCAGAGAACAGACTTGTAAGCGGGATTCTGTCCTGCCGCAAGCAAAGCGATCGTTCCACCCTGGCTCCAGCCCATTATCCCGGCCCGATGACCGTCCACTCTTGGAAGACTTGCCGCGTAAGCGAACGCGATGTTCGTGTCGTCTACGGCTGAAGTGAAATTGTAGTTAATGTAGTCGGCAGTACTCTCGCCGTTCCCAATGAAGTCAAAGCGAACACTCGCAATACCGGCCTTTGCAAGCGCTGGAGCTGCCAGCAGGTAACCACCACCGGCCTCGTTCTTATCAGAGCCTGTTCCATGAAGCATAACAACTAATGGAAATGGACCGTCACCGTTGGGTATACAGATAACAGCGGGAATCTCATGATCGATATTGGGAATCATGACGGATATTTCCGTATAGGCTTCAGGAATCTTCAAGACCGTTCCCACCTGAAGTGCAAACTCATCAGTGATTCCGTTAAGTTCGGCAATTTCCTTCCAGTCGACACCATACGCCTTTGCGATCTCCCATAGAGTATCTCCCTTTACAACAGTGTACTCGCTTCCGGCTCCGAAAAGCATACCGCCAAGAAGCACAATCAAAAGAACAACTAGAGAAGCTCTCCTCGTAACTTTCAACGCTCTCACCCCTCAAAAAAGATATGGTTTCATTTTTAGTATACACCCGCTTTGTTGCCGGACTGATAATAAGCTCCTCTTGAAAACGCTCCTGCAAGAAGAGAGAGAAAGAGAGGGAGAGAAGAGAGAGAGAGAGAAAGGGAGAGAAGA
>NZ_JFHJ01000215.1:0-6487 GCF_003666285.1 Mesotoga sp. HF07.pep.5.2.highcov
GGTCCTCATGATGTACTGGTGAAAGTGAAGAGAGCGTCGATATGTGGCACAGATGTTCACATCTATAACTGGGATGCGTGGTCACAGGAGAGGATTCGTCCCCCTCAGATTGATGGCCACGAATTCACTGGAGAGGTTGTAAGCATCGGTGGAGATGTTTCCACCGTTAAAGTGGGAGATTCAGTTGTATCCGAAACACATATACCGTGCCAGAAGTGTCTTCAGTGTAGAACCGGTAAGATGCACATTTGTAAGAATATGCAAATTCTCGGAGTTCACAGAGACGGAGTGTTTGCAGAGTATGTGAGAGTTCCCGAAGTTGTCTTGTGGAAGGTTGACCCTTCTATACCTCTGGAATATGCTTCGATTATGGAGCCTTTTGGAAATGCAATTCATACGGCACTTGTAACTGATCTTACAGGAAAGAATGTGTTGATCACCGGTGCTGGGCCGATTGGTGCGATGGCAGTTGCGGTAGCAAAGGTATCTGGCGCCGCTCAGGTGATTGTGTCTGAGATAAAGGAATTCAGAAAGGAACTCGCAAGGAAGATGGGCGCCGATGTAATAATCGATCCAACTAAAGAAGATCTAACAAAGAAGGTCAAGGCAATGACAGAAGATAATGGGGCCGATGTTCTGCTGGAAATGTCGGGAAACACTACTGCCTTTAAGCAAGGTTTGGATAGTCTCACCAATGGAGCTGTCGTCTCTCTTCTAGGGGTCTTTCCCGGTGAACTTTCGTTCGACATAAACGATCTGTTTACCTTCAAGGGACTGACAATGTACGGGATTACAGGAAGAAAGATGTTTGAGACCTGGCAAGTGGCCACTCAGCTTCTAAAGAACAAGAGGATTGATCTTTCTCCAGTTGTTACGCACATCCTTCCTGCGGAGAAATTCGAAGAGGGATTTGATGTCATGATTAGAGGAATTTCCGGAAAAGTCATTCTCGAATTTTGATCTGACATTTCGGAGGTGTTTTGATGTTTGATTTTGATGTTCTTAAGAAGGAAATGGAGGAACTTGAAGAAAAGGGTTTGCTCGTAAAAATAAGAACGCTTGAATCGGCTCAGGGGGCATGGTTGAACATTGAAGGCAAGAAGGTGCTAAACATGTGCTCTAATAACTATCTAGGTCTTTGCTTTGATGAAGAGCTTAAAGAAGCTGCTATAGACGGAATAAGAAAGTGGGGAGTTGGACCGGGTGCAGTTAGGTCTATTGCCGGGACACTTGAATTACACAATGAGCTTGAGACTGAACTTGCCAGATTCAAAAAAGTTGAATCAACTCTAGTCGTTCAGTCGGGCTTCAATGCAAACCAGTCCGTCATTCCTCCGATCGTTTCTGAAGAGGATGCGATTCTCTCCGATGAACTCAACCATGCAAGCATTATTGACGGAGTCAGGCTGACAAAAGCGATGAGATATGTCTGGAAGCACAAGGATGTGGATGATCTTGAGGCTCAGCTTCAGAAGGCTGAAACCGATGGAGCAAGGAGAAAACTGGTGATAACCGATGGTGTTTTCTCTATGGACGGTGATCTTGCGCCGCTTCCACAGATTGTTGAAAAGACTAACAAGTACGGAGCAATTCTAATGGTTGACGATGCCCACGGCGAAGGAGTTCTTGGAAGTCATGGAAGAGGAATTGTCGATCATTATGGTTTGCACGGAAGTGTAGACATTGAAGTTGGAACACTTTCCAAAGCCTTCGGAATAGTTGGAGGATTTGTCGCTGGGAAGAGAGTTCTCATTGACTATCTCAAGCAAAAGGCCCGTCCATTTCTCTTCAGTTCATCACTTTCACCGGCCGAAACGGCAGCGGCGATAGCGCGGTAAGGAAGCTCTCCTCTTCCGATGAACTGGTTAAGACCCTCTGGAGCAACTCCGATTACTTTAAAGAGCAACTGAAGGCACTTGGCTTTGATACTGGCCACTCGGAGACCCCGATTACTCCTGTGATGCTCTATGATGCAAAGCTTTCTGCGGCTTTTTCAAAGAGACTCTTTGAAGAGGGGATTTTCGCAAGCTCAATTGGATTTCCGACCGTTCCCAAGGGAAAGGCCAGAATAAGAGTTATGATAAGCGCTTCTCACTCGAGGAAGGATCTGGACTTTGCGGTCTCCAAGTTCGAACTGATCGGTAAGGAACTTGGCGTTATAAAGTAAAAACACGGCTTTAACTTCAATTGAATATAATCTTGTTGTTGCAGCGGCAATGGCCGCTGCTTTTTGTGGAGGTGAAGCGCTTGTTAGTTTCGTTGCTGATGCTGGCCGCTGGATTTGCTTTGCTAATAAAGGGTGCCGATTATTTGATTGAGGGTTCCGTCGCTATAGCTAAAAACCTGGGAATCTCGGAATTGCTCATAGGACTTACGATAGTAGCTATTGGGACTTCGGCGCCTGAGCTCGCAGTGAGTGTGCAAGCAGCTTTCAAAGGTTCTGACATTGCTCTGGGAAACGTGTTGGGATCAAATATCGCGAACATTGGTCTTATCCTGGGAATTACAGCCATTCTAACGCCCCTGGGAGTGAACAAAACTACTATGAGTTATGAAATCCCCTTCGTCATAATAATCACTATCGCCAGCAGCGCTTTGATTCTAGGAAACAATGGGCTTCATCGAAGCGATGGCATTGTGTTGATTACTTTCTTCTTGATATACATGATGTATGTTTTTACCATGGCGAAGAGAGACAGGAGCATTACAGACATTGTGGAGGTGGAGGGAAAGAGAGATGTCGAGATTCTCGAAAAGAGTCCTGTGCTTGCCTGGGTAGCCACAATCGGAGGGACCGCAGCCGTCATTCTCGGAGGAAATTTCGTGGTCGACGGAGGTTCTTCGATTGCACAGATATTCGGCGTGAGCGACATGCTTATAGGGACAACTATTGTCGCGATCGGAACTTCTCTTCCGGAGTTAGTGACCACAATTTCGGCAGGAAGAAAAAATCGCAGCGATCTTGCCATAGGCAACGTGGTAGGGTCGAACATCTTCAATCTACTCCTGGTTCTAGGGATTTCGGCCACCATCTCGCCTATCACGGCACAGAGATCGCTTGCCGCGGAAATAATCTTTGCATCGCTTCTCGCGATAGTTCTGCCCTTACTTCTCCTTAGAAAGAAGAAGTTGGATAGGCCAAGGGGGGCTCTACTTCTGATAATCTACGCCTCCTTCTTAGTTTCAAGCATATTTAGAGGTTAAAAATTCTGGCTCAATAGAATCAAAGCAATTTTCTGTTTGTGAACTGATCTAAAGATGTCTTTTTGCAGACTGGCGGATGTTGAGAACAGAGACTTTCTGAATGCCTGCGTTCAACCTAGAGAAGATAGTGAAACTCGAGACGGACCTTGTGTCTTTCGATAACTGTGTTCGAATAACAGGCCGTATCGAGTCAAGCTAGTTAAAATCCGTAATTAAGGGACAAAGAGATTGCGGGATAGTTGGAGCTCTGTGTTTCAACAACGAGACGTCTCACTATAGCATTAGTTGTATAATTTCTTGCTGTACCCATTAGCTTACTTCCTAATCCCCTTCTTTGGTACTTCTCCCAGACTAGAATATCCCAAACCCGAAAAGAGTCATTCCATTCCCTTTCAGCAAGGACCAGACCCATTTTATTCTCGAATGCTCCCCATGCTACAGGTTTCTGCTCGACCGGTTCTAACAAGATATATTCTGTATCTTTACTTAACTGAACAGGAGATTCTTTTAGAGGTACTTCGATGTATAGCAATCATCTTTCCGTATCATTCTAAGATCGCAGAATTTATCGCATGTATAGGAGTATCTGACTTTTCTGTCCAAAAGCGATTCTTTACTGAGCTCGATTATTTCCATCTTCTTCACCATGCGCAACACCGGGTGTTCTCACTGAAATAGCAGAACTTGAAGCTCAGGTTTAATGGATCTATCATCAAGAAGTTTACTGATCAGTAAGGGAAGACCTTGCGCCCGTCTTTGGGCAAAGGCGGATCACTCATCGTGACGCCAGCAATCTTCGCGAAGTTCATTATTAGTTTCCAGCCAGGAGGGTTGCTCAGAAATCGCCCCTGTGTTTCCGGGTGAAACTGAACCCCATAAATTGGTTTGTCTTTATGCTTCATCATTTGTAACGGGGTAACATTTCCTTTTGCAAGGATTTCGAATTCCTCTGGTAAAGACGCCACCGCATAGGAATGGTTCTCCCAAACAAGAAGTCCATCCTCGAATCCGTCAAATATCTCGTCCTGTTTTACAAAGGTTATTTCATGCCAACGTCGCTCCTCACTGTAATACAAAACGGAACCAAATACTCTCGAAATTATCTGATGTCCAAGACATATTCCCAGAATGGGGACTTCTCCTCTAAGGATTATCTCTCCACCCTGGTAAATTCTGTTGTTCCAGTCTATGTAGTTTCGCATCGAATCGCCGCCTGCAATTATTACTGCGGAGTACAGATTTTCATCTTGCGGGAGTTCATCATTGAAAATATTGTAAATCCTGTATTCTATGCCCTGTTCAGCCAGTGAACGTTCAATGGGTGAGAGCTTTGTTTCGTACGCCGGGTCATTCAGGAAGAGAGCAACAGGTCCACAGTTTTCAGAAGCAGAAACAAAACTTGCCGGGAAGCAAATTGCTAGTAGAAACATGATTGCCGCGCCAACCTTCTGAATTACCGTTTTTTCTTTCATTGACTCTTGACACCTCATACAGCGAATGATAAACTACTATTTGTGCGATGCCGGGGTGGTGAAATTGGCAGACACGCATGATTCAGGTTCATGTGGGCATACCGCCTGTGCGGGTTCAAGTCCCGCCCCCGGCACCATATTTTCTCAGAGAGGATGCAATATTTCCTCTTTTTCATTCTTATATTGAACTCAAACTTTTTGCCTTCTGTATTTCTTAAAGTCTGTGACTACTCTTCTATCTTATTTTAGTTTTTTTGGATTCTCACAATCCTGCTCTCCTGAAGAGAAGCTTTCGAACTTCCATAAACTCGTTCCCAAAATACCTGTCATTTATGTGATCGGGAACGATTCTTCTGATATCTTCAAACAGCTCCTCAACAGCAATACTTGATTTTTTTGGATGCCTGAACGACAGCGCTCTAAAAGCAAGAAGTGCCTCAATAGAAATCATTGTCGCGAGATTGTCAACTATCATCCAGAGCTTGCGTGCTCCCCATGCACCCATACTTACATGATCTTCCTGAAAACCAGAAGTCGGAATAGAGTCGGCGGAAGCGGGATGTGCAAGTGTCTTGTTTTCCGAGGCAAGTGCCGCTGCGGTATACTGCCACAGCATGTAACCGGAATTCAGTCCCTCGTCACCATTTGTCAGGAAGGCGGGCAGATCGTTAAGCTTTGGATTTACAAGTCTGTCTACTCGTCTCTCTATCATGTTACCCATATCGGTGAGTGCAATCGACAGAAAGTCCATTGCAAGAGCTATTGGCTCACCATGGAAGTTACCTCCGGATATAACATCGCCATTCTCAAAGATGAGCGGATTATCAGTCGCTGAATTGATCTCTATTTCCAGGACCGATTTGACATAGTCTAACGTATCCTTGACCGCGCCGTAGACCTGCGGAATGGTTCTGAGCGTGTAAGCGTCTTGAACACGGTCGCAGTCCAAATGGGAGGTTCTAATCTCGCTTCCTTCTAGCAAACTTTTCATTCTTCCGGCGACGTAGCCCTGCCCTCTATGTGGTCGAGCACTATGAACCCTTTCGTCGAAGGGAGACGTACTGCCCATAAGGGCATCAACCGACATTGCCGAAACGAGAATTGCCTGTTCAAAAAGCCTTGAAGCAATATATGTTGAGCAGCCGCCTATTCCTGCCATAAAAGCGGTGCCGTTAAGGAGACTTAGCCCCTCTTTAGATTTCAAAATAATAGGTTCAAGATTTCTACTCTTAAGAGCTTGAAGAGAAGGAACAACACTTCCTTCGAGAGTACAATATCCTTCTCCAATAAGTGACATGGCAACATGTGCCAATGGTGCAAGATCTCCGCTGGCTCCGACCGATCCTTTTGAAGGTACGACAGGAACAATGTCTTCATTGAGAAGGTCGAGAATTCTTTGTACCAAGCATTTTCTAACTCCTGAAAAGCCTTTCAAAAGAGAATTTGCTCTAACCAACATTATTGCTCTTACTAGTTCTTGACGAAGGGGTTCTCCCACACCGGCCGCATGAGAAAGAACGATATTCTTCTGGAGAGCATCTAGATCTTTAGAAGAAATTCGGTGATCTGCAAGAACCCCGAATCCCGTATTAACCCCATAGATCGTTTTTTCCTTGCTGATGAGCTCTAGGGATCTTCGTCTTTCGTCTAGAAGCCGCGCAGCGCTTTCTTCAATACTGCAGAATTCCTTCTTGAAGGCCACTTCAAAGATATCCGACAGTGTAAGATGTTGTCCGTCAATCAGCACTGACCCACCTCCAGAATCGTTTGATTGTTTTCAAACAGATTTCAGTCATTATCAGCATTTCTTA
>NZ_JFHJ01000510.1:0-574 GCF_003666285.1 Mesotoga sp. HF07.pep.5.2.highcov
TTGTTTATGCAACGAAGAAGAGTGGTCTTACCCGCACCGGATGGGCCGAGCACTGCTATCACGTCTCCTTCTCGTACATCAAAGGAGACCTCCTTGAGAACTTCCTGTGAATCAAATGATTTTGTGATGTTCGATAAACTAAGAATAACACTCTTTTCCTTCATGGAATTGCCAGCCTCCTTTCGAGCACTCTTCCCACCAGGGATATCAGCGAAGTCATTAGCAGATAACAACCTGCTAGCACAATATAGGCTTCGAATACCGCAAGAGTCTGAGTCCCTACCTGTCTTGCCCTCATTGTAAGATCGCCCAAGGCAATCACCGAGACGAGCGAACTATCTTTAATGAGTGTAACCAACTGACCTATTAGAGGCGGTATTGATATTCTGAATGCTTGGGGGAAGACAATGGAAAACATTATCTGGCTCCTGTATAGGCCCATTGCTTCACCCGCCTCCTTTTCACCGGAGGGGACTGCATCTATCCCTGCTCTGAAGATCTCGCCCACGTAGGCTCCTTCGAAAAGTGAAAGTGAGATTACTCCCGCCCAGAATCTGTCTACGTTTACCGCGGA
>NZ_JFHJ01000207.1:0-1511 GCF_003666285.1 Mesotoga sp. HF07.pep.5.2.highcov
GCATATCTGGTGTACATTCGGAAGAGATCGGCAGCGAACAATGCAGCCTCTTCTCCACCTGTACCGGCCCTTATCTCAATAATAATATTCCTCTCATCTGCTAGATCGGGGACGAGAAGTCCCTTTAGATTAAGCTCCTTTCTTGCGATTCTGTTCTCGAGATCGGATATTGTATTCGCGATCACTTCCTGTTCGTTCTCTTCTGCGGTAGCCTTCATTTCATGCCATTCCTCAAGTTCGCCCTTCATCGAGTCTATTTCGCTGTAAAGATTAATGATCTCAGAGAGCTCTGCATGTTTCTTCCCGTATTCCATGAGCTTGTCCGGGTCTGAAGCAACTTCGGGTTTTGAGAGTTCCTTCTCGACCTCCTTGAATCTCTCCCTGAAGACTTCCATTATCTTGCCTAAATCCATTAGAAGGCCCTCCTGAGCATTGCATTGGGATCCCTTGCGTAATCCTGAAGCTGGTCCTTGTCGATTATTCCCTTTTTGAAAACATCCATCAACGCATCATCAAAGGTGACCATTCCATACTTTATCCCGGCCTGCATCATCGATTCTATTTGGTGGAATTTCTGCTCCCTTATAAGATTTCTTATAGCCTGGTTCACCACCATTATCTCGAGAACCGCGATTCTTCCTTTGCCGTCCCTTCTCCTGAGCAATCTTTGGTATATAACGGCCAGCAGAGTGTTGGCAAGCTGCATAGCTACCTGGTTCTGCTGGTGAGGCGGAAAGACTCCTACGATTCTTTCAGGTGTAGTGGCGGCGGAATTTGTGTGGATTGTCGAGAATACAAGATGGCCTGTCTCAGCAGCAGTCATAGCAAGTTCCATAGTTTCGCTATCTCTCATCTCTCCAACTAGAATGACATCGGGGTCCTGCCTCAATGCATATTTCAGTCCATTATAGAACGATTTCGTATCCGATCCGAGTTCCCTCTGATGGATCAGGGCATTTTTTGGTTCGAATACGTATTCTACCGGATCTTCTATGGTGATCAAATGAACATGTCTCGTTCTGTTGATGTTTTCAAGCATTGCGGCAAGAGTAGTCGATTTTCCACTTCCGGTCGGTCCTGCAACAAGTACGAGGCCCTTATCTGGTTTACAGAATTCCTTGAACAACGGCGGATAACCCAGATCTTCAAGAGTCTTGATTGTTTTCGGGATTAACCTCAGAGCGACTACGGGAAGCTTATTTGAATAGAAGTAGTTTCCTCTTATCCTTAAAGAGCTGAACCCAAAAGAAAAGTCAATCTCCTTACTTTCCGAATCCTGTAACTTAATCTCAGATATCTCTTGAAGTTCTGTCGTTATCTTCTTCATCATTATTTCGTCGGTCAACAGTTTATCTTGAATCAACTCACCGTCGACCCTGTATATGACGTTTTCACCTGAGGTTAAGTGTATGTCGCTTGCATTCATCTGTTCACCTTTACTCAGAATTTCCTTTATCAGCATCTAGCCACACCTCCCGGAACAGAGAAGATTTTAACACAATGCACTGTCC
>NZ_JFHJ01000125.1:0-929 GCF_003666285.1 Mesotoga sp. HF07.pep.5.2.highcov
GGATTCAGATCTTTCCATGTCTGGTAACCCCAGGCGCCGTAGAACACCATCGCTGCCTGACCGAAGGCAAATGCCGCGTCCTGATCTACAGTCGTGTTTCCCATGAAACCGTCCTGATAGTAAACCTTCAGGTCGTTGAGTCTCTTGTTCAGATCGGTGAACTTTGGATCGAGGAAGTTTGTTTTGCCTTCTGTTAACGCCTTTATCCAGTCGGGTCCAAGCACACTGACACCACACATCGCGTGCTGCATCGTGAGTGCCCAAGCTTCCTTCCCGTAAAGGAAAAACGGTGTGATTCCCTTGTTTTTGATAACTTCAGCGTTGGCGACTAATTCATCCCATGTTGCAGGTTCCTCTAGTCCGAATTCTTCGTAATAGTCTTTGTTGTAGAATATTCCAACTACCTGGACTGCAAAGGGAACTCCGTAAACCTTATCTTGCCAGGTAACTGAGTTCAGAGCGGCCTGCGGGAAGTTCGACATATCCGTAAACTCGTCGATTGGAAGGTAAAGGCCATTCTCGATCAGAACCTGAGTCCTTCCTCCGGGAAGTCTTCTGGAGTAAACGATGTCCGGACCTTCGCCGGTCTGGAGAGCAAGGGCGACCTTCGAGTCGTATTCCGTTGGTGCGAATGCCGTGTATTCGATCGTGATGTCGAGACCTTTGCTCTTCAAAGCCGCTTCGACTTCTTCCCATACCTGAGCATCCTGCGTCCGCCAGCTCCAGATTGTGACTTTGCCGGCAAATGCGCTTACAGCAATGATCGCGACCAAAGCCAGTAACAAGAATTTCTTCATACTTTCCCCTCCTACAAAATAAAGTTGAGTACATACTTACGGTATAACACAATAGAAATATCACAGATCAAACAAAACCCGGTAAAGACCGCGCTTGCCGTTCATAGAAATAAAGAAGAACAAGAACTTATG
>NZ_JFHJ01000184.1:0-611 GCF_003666285.1 Mesotoga sp. HF07.pep.5.2.highcov
ACAGTCATATCCTTCGTGAAGAGAATTGCCTCGCAGAAGAAGCTTTCTTCACGGATGACACGAGAAAAAACGTTAAGGCCGCTGCCGAACTAGGAATTGTTTCTTTTCATTTTACTGATTCAACAGCTTTAGAAAAAAGACTCAGAGAATACCTTTGAGTAACTTCACATCGAAAGGGGTGTTACTATGAAAAGGCTTGGCGTAATTCTTCTAGTATTGCTAATGCTCGCGGTACCGATTTCTGCGCTTGGAAAGACCACCATCACCTGGTGGATCAACCCTTGGAGAATCGCACCTCCTGGCTTCCCGTCCGATAAGGCCCCAACGGAGGAGGACTTCCCGAAGTGGGCAGCTGAGGAGTTCATGAGACTTCATCCAGACGTTGAAGTCAAGTATGTCGTTGTTGGAAACACCGAATACTCTCAGAAAATGGCTGCGGCCATTGCGACTGGGACCCAGCCTGACATCTTCAAGGGCCCCGTTTGGGATACCAGATGGGTCGAAGCGGGACTTCTGGAACCTATCGACGACTACCTTACCGAAGAAGACCTTGCAGACTTCTATGAACTCGCTCTTGATGCAGGTTATGTCGATGGCAAGCATTACATCTG
>NZ_JFHJ01000586.1:0-1210 GCF_003666285.1 Mesotoga sp. HF07.pep.5.2.highcov
AAATACTCCCCATCACCAAAACCAATCAATGTTCCTACTGCTGAAGCCTTTTCAATGTCCCATACCTTCAATTTGCCATCTGTCGAGGAAGAATAGAGGACATGACCATCCATTGAAAGAGCTATCTCAGTAACGTCCCAGGTGTGCCCAGTTATCATTTTTATAAGGCTAAACGAAGGCAGAGAGAGAAGTTTTATTGTCCTGTCACTGGACGCAGTATAAACAACTTCATTGTCAATCAAGATTTTTGTTATCTGTGCATTGTGAGCTCTTGTGGTCTTAAGTGACGACCAGGTCTTGACATCGTAGGATTTCAGTTGTCCCGCCTCAGATCCAAGAATTAGGATCGACCTTCCTTCATCCATGGAGACTGCTGTGAGGGCCCCTATTTCCGCTCTGATTACCTTTACCTGCTGACCCGTGGAAGAATCCCAGATTCTAAGGGTTCCATCTTCTGAAGCAGAGTACAGTCGACTCTGTTCAGGCCAATCCACAATTGAAAAGACCGATCCGGAATGGCCTCTAAGCGTTCTAATAAAAGCCAGGTCAGCAAGCGACCAGATCTTCACGGTAGCATCTGAGCTACAGGAAAACAACGTCTTGCTGTCTTTCGTCACAATTAGATCGTTTACCGTGCTTGTATGACTGCTAAGCGATTTGATTTTTCTTCCCGTGGCAAGATCCCACACGATAATCATCCCATCGTCGTACCCGGCGATACCCTTCTTACCATCGGGCGAAACAGCGACGGCGGTTACCCATGAACTATTGAAAGAAAGGTTGTTCAGTAGTTTACCATCCAAAAGGCTCCAGACTTTGATTGTGTTATCAATATAACCTGCGACAAGTTTCTCTCCGTCTAAACTTACTGCCACTGAAGTAGCGCTGAATGCCTTGCTGTCCGGTGAATACTCTATACTGAACAGTACCACTGAGAAAAGCAAACTAGCCAGTAGAGCTATTTTTTTCAATTTTATCACCCTGATTGAAGTTTTCAATCAATTCTACCATTCAAGAATACTAAAGAACTGAACAACAATTCTCATAGAAATTTCTGTATCTCCAACCGATAACCATTTGGATCCTTTGTAAAGAAATGATAGATCTTGAATTCCTGGCTTACGGTTGGTTCGGAACACGTCACGCCAGCATCTTTCAATTTGCGGTAGAATTCATCAACCTCATTGGTCAACAAGGTAATGATAGAGTT
>NZ_JFHJ01000465.1:0-809 GCF_003666285.1 Mesotoga sp. HF07.pep.5.2.highcov
TTGGTACCCCGATACTGCATTGGAGGCGGTAGGTCTCGGCGTTCAGTGGGCAAACAATCTATTGATAGCTCTGGTTAAGGTAGTAGGGAGCCTCTTCACCGGGGGAGCCAACATCAACGAATTCACCGGCCCCATTGGACTGGTAACCATAGTTGATCAGGCGGTCAGTCTTGGACTAAGAATAGTCCTTTACCTGGCTGGGTTCATATCTCTCAACCTGGGAGTAATAAATCTGATTCCCTTTCCGGCACTAGACGGTGGAAGAATGTTGCTTGCCCTCATTGAAATGATTACAAGAAGAAGGCTCGATCCAAAGATAGAGGGTCTGATCAATGTGATCGGATTCATGGTCTTGATGGGGTTCATGATTTACATTACTTTCATTGATATAGGTAGGTGGCTATGAGCGGGGTCGTTCGCGTTGGAGATGTTCTGATAGGTGGAGGAAATCCAATCACGGTCCAATCAATGACAAACACCAAGACTTCTGACGTAAACAAAACTGTTGAGCAGATCAAAAGGCTCGAAGATGCAGGTTGTGATCTGGTAAGGGTATCAGTTCCAGACTTTGAGTCGGCTTCCGTACTGAAGGAGATCACTTCTTTAAGCAGGATACCTGTCATAGCAGATATTCACTTCGACTATAAACTTGCCGTAGAATCGATCAAAAACGGCGCTGCAAAGGTGAGAATTAACCCAGGAAACATCGGTCAAGATTGGAAAGTCAAAGAAACTGTGAAAATCGCAAAGGAATATGGCGTTCCAATACGAGTCGGAGCTAACTCCGGTTCTCTTGACAAGAGATTCAG
>NZ_JFHJ01000419.1:0-2546 GCF_003666285.1 Mesotoga sp. HF07.pep.5.2.highcov
GGCTGGTCTTAGCGTTCTTTTTTCCTTCACTATTGGATTGGCTCTTGCCATCACGCTCAATGACAAGAGACTTAAGGGAAAGAAGATATATCGAACTCTGCTCATTATTCCATGGGCGATTCCCGCATTCATATCTGCTCTAGTCTGGCGAAATGGTTTCTTCAACGAGACCTATGGTGTATTGAACCGATTCATTGTCCAAGGACTCTTCGGCCTTGAACCAATAAAGTGGTTGAATGATGCCTTCTGGGCAAAGGTTTCGGTCCTGCTTGTCAATACATGGCTTGGATTTCCTTACATGATGACCGTCAGTCTGGGGGCTCTTCAAAGCATACCGGAAGAGTTCTATGAGGCCTCTTCAATAGATGGAGCCACGAAATTTCAGAGATTCAGAAAGATCACTTTTCCCCTTCTGATGGTTACCGTTGCTCCTTTACTCGTCGGAAGCTTCGCCTTCAACTTCAACAACTTCACCGGCATCTATCTAGTAACTCAGGGTGGGCCTGCAATCGTGGGAGCTTCAACGCCGGCGGGGGCTACGGATATTCTGATTTCGTATACGTTCAAACTCGCGTTTGAGGGGAGAGGCCAAGACTTTGGTTTCGCGAGCGCCATATCGATACTAATATTCATCATCGTCGCAGGTTTCAGCTGGATAAACTTCAAACTTTCCGGCTCCTTTGAAGAGGTGAGTAGATAATGGCCGTTGAGAGAAGAAAATACTGGATCAGACATTTAATTCTTATTGTCGTTGTTGTTGTAGTTCTTTTCCCGATGGTCTGGCTTGTGAGCACTTCTGTTAGGAGAGATCAGGCAGCCTTTTCATCTAATCTTTTTTCAAGCAGGATTACCTTTCAGCACTACAGAAATCTTCTTTTTCCAGAGAGGAGTGTGGGAAGACTGATTCTTGATCTGCAAAGCGCCACATATGCCACTGGTGAATACAGAGGAAGAAGTCAGGAGGACCTCAAGAAGACTGTAGAGAGATATCTTGTTAAGTTTGAGGATCTCATGGATGAAAGCGAAGAGATGGTCGCTTCCATCGAGAACGGAACCTCAGCCATAGAAAAAGAGCTGAAAGAAAAAGAGAGTTTGATCATTCGTGAGATGAACGAGGTGAGACTGCGCGATAAAGCACTTTTTGAAGAAAGATTGCAGGAGATAGGTGAACTAAGCGAAGTGAAGATGGCCTACGCCGTCGGCGAACTCCTTGAGACAACTGCCCCTTCGCTCGAAGGAGTCTATCCCTTCTACATCGATTTGTTAGGTGAAAGAGCGGATCCCATAGTGAAATCTTTGGAGACATACAGGAAGCTATACGAAGATGTCTTTCTCTATAGAAACGAGACGCTCGACGCAATAAAAGAACTGGAGTTCGAGAACAAAGACGAAGTTGTCAGATCTCTTGAGTCGATAGAGAATTACATATCACTCTCTTCAATCGATTACTCGGAATGGCGAAGAGTAGAGTGGCTCAGGGTAATTAACAGATATTTGCGAGATGTGGAATCGACAATGCCCCAGGCAGAACAGGATGCGCTGAACGGAGTAAGAACGAAGCTCTACGACTCCTTCAAGGCGGCAGGAGATGCCTGGGAAGAAGTCGAAGCTGCAGCCGAAAAAGTCTCCCAAGACCTGTCTTTACTTGCTGAAGAGGCTTTTGGTCCAGAGTATCATGAGTATGTCTCCGCGATCGAAGAACTTGGCGTTGTAGAAGCAGATAAAGAGGCGGTAGAAAAGGCACTGGCGACTTCTGAATCTGCATTGGCGGAGCTGGAAGATTCGTTTGAGGTCGCGCTTCCCACAATACTTTCCGAAAAGAGCAAGCTTTCGGCCTTGATTCCCCCTTTGCAGATTGTGATTTCAAAAGGAGTCGAAGAGTACACGGCTGTTTCAGAAGCCAGGCTTAACAGTTCACTCGATGAGGTCGACTCAGCAAGAAAGACCATCGGTCTTCTCCAACAGCAGCTCGCGGAGATGCAGAATGTTCAGGAGCTGTCTTCTAGTCTTTCAGAGCTTTTGGGAGAAATGGCCTGGTTTTCCGATAACAAAGAGGCCCTTGCCAATGCCTCGGGAAACTCTGAGGTGTCAAAGGGGATCGATGTAATAAACATCGCTATTTCAAATCTTTCCAGGATTCTTCCCGTTCTCGAGACAAGCATTTCTGAGTACGTCGAAGTTTCGGAAAACACGACCTCTTTGAGGAAAGAACTGAAATCTCTTGAGGAGAGGAGTGAAATACTCGGCAGCAGAATTGCTGAGCTCAAAGAAGAGGCCGATAGAGCAGAGGCTGAATACTTGATGGCGCTTGAATCCATAAGAATAAAATCTACCCTGGCTCTGGTTGAAGAGGAAATTGCCTCTCTTGAAGATGGAAGGGCTTATGTCTCAAAGACGACGGATATTCTCGATACGTACTTTGGGATAAGGGCTTCGAATCGTTATAGAACACTTGGTTGGTACGATGACTTCGACAGGGCGAACAGAGAAGCGCGGGATGGAACGGCTTTGTTGAACCAGTTAATTTCAACCATGAGAGATATGAA
>NZ_JFHJ01000299.1:0-6379 GCF_003666285.1 Mesotoga sp. HF07.pep.5.2.highcov
AGTATAAATCCTTCGGGGAATGTGAACGTTACTCACGGCTCGAACCAGACGTTCTCGATAGCAACGGATAGCGGCTACGAAATATCGGACGTGAAGGTCGATAATGTTTCTGTCGGAAAGGTCGGCTCCTACACATTCAATAATGTGACAGCAAATCACTCAATACAGGCGAGTTTCTCGCTGCTCCCGGTCGCGACTTACACAGTAACGTTCAACGTGAATGATGTATCGGAACCTCTGCAGGGCGCGAACGTCAGCTTCAACGGAGAGTCACTTCAGACCGACTCACAGGGTCGGGCAGTTTTTTCGGAAGTTCCGGTCGGGAACAGGGCATACACGGTAAGCAAGACCGGGTACGAGAACTCTACAGGCAGTGTTAGTGTAGATTCAGACGAGAGCGTGAATGTCTCTCTGGCCAAAAAGACTTACACGTTTTCGACGAACACAGTCGGGCAGGGTTCGGTCTCGAAAAATCCCGACAAATCGACTTACACTCACGGCGAGATAGTTCAGCTGACGGCTATTCCGTCAACAGGCTGGAGCTTCAGCAGCTGGAGCGGCTATGTTTCCGGTATAGAGAATCCTGTTGCTGTAATCGTAGAAGGAAACGGAACTGTCACCGCTACGTTTGAACCTCTGCCATTCGATATCACCTTTAGCGTCAAAGACGCGGAAGGTCTGCCTCTTCAAGGCGCAACGGTATTATTCAACGGCCAGACGAAGAACACGGCAAGCTGTGGTTGCGCTACTTTTGACGGTGTCCTCGCCGGCGATAAGACCTATTCAGTCACTAAAACTGGCTACCATAACTCCTCGGGTAGCGTGGTTGTCGATTCAGATAAAACGGTCAATGTTGTTCTAAATGTCGCTTCTGATGACGGGGTAGATATTGATGGACCTGTGTACAGCGGAAACAGGCTTCTGGTATCTAACGAGAGTGTCTCCAGCACCTCAAGACAGTATACAGGTACACTAAGCAGTTTTGTAGATCTATCAACTGATGTGGTTGCCGGGCTTTCATGTGAAGCCTATCGGATAAATCCGATAATCCCGTTCGATTATGAGGGACTCGAACCACTAAACATAGAATCGCAGTTTGAACTCTCGGCGGTCGGTGATACCAGATCTTTCTGGGTGTATGATTTCACAACAAACAGATTCTATCAGATAACGGCCACCCTTCAGGCTATCGGCACTGAGTGCCTCGTATGGTCAAACGATACTGTGCGAGTAACTCAAAGCAGAGCACAGCAAATCGCATCGGAATTTGATGGTGTGATTCATCCACTGGTTTTGGAGAACTTCTATTATCCGTCGGATGTAAACAACGATGAAAAGGTTTCTATCCTCTGTTTTGATATTATCGACGGATTCAACGGCACTACCCAGAATTCCTACATAGCCGGATACTTCTATTCCGGCGATCTTTTCTCAGGTACAAGCTCGAATATGATGGAGATATTCTACATAGATACCTATCCGCTTATGGAATATCCTATGGGTTCGGGTGTGAACGTCACCAGAGCATTCTCTACTTTAGTTCACGAGTTCCAGCATATGGTGAACTTCAACAGGAATGTCTTCGTTGAGGGCGACGGCAATATGGACCTGTGGTTGAATGAAGGACTGTCGATGGCGGCGGAGCATATTTATGGGGGAGTGCAGACGGGAAGAATAAGCTTTTTCAACAACTCAACAGCTATACGCGATGGAAAATCTCTCATTAGATGGGAACAGACTCTGGCCGATTACTCACTAAACTACTTATTCTTGCAGTACATAAGGACACAGATGGGAATCGGCAGTTCGATATTTAAAGAGATACTCCTCGATACTGCGAACGACTACAGTGCAGTCGAGAATGTAGTGAAGAAGTACATATCTCCTTCAAAGTCCTTCGGTGATTTCATGACCGATTTCAGACTCGCCCTTCTTCTCAAGAAGCCCACAGGGCCCTATGGTTTCA
Organism: Mesotoga sp. HF07.pep.5.2.highcov; assembly: GCF_003666285.1. Lineage (NCBI taxonomy): Bacteria > Thermotogati > Thermotogota > Thermotogae > Kosmotogales > Kosmotogaceae > Mesotoga > Mesotoga sp. HF07.pep.5.2.highcov. Next base: position 1,967 of record NZ_JFHJ01000299.1, read on the forward strand.
TGGGTGAGAGTTGTTTCAATTCGGTGAGTCCACTGTTCTATACCGGGACCGGGAAGAACCTTTATGGAGCGGAGCCCTTTATAAGTCCATTGCCGGCTCTTTTGAAGACCCGGGAGATGCCGGAGCGAGCATACAGTATGCGGGAATCACCCTCGAGTAAATCCAGGCAACAAAAGAGAAAGAACACACTTAACGTGTGCTCTTTTCTTGTATAAGTCTAGATTGCTTAGCTATTTAGAGAGTTCAGCAAGGCATTGCGATACTAATTCGTCTCCGATATAGCAGAGAATAACGACTGCCGTTGCATCCTTATTCGTCCAGAAAGCCGTGATTTCAACCTTTCCTTCCTCATCTGGGAAGGCTTCTTCGGGAATAGGTGTTTGCTCTTCCGGGTCGATGTCGGGATAGATGAATCGCACTCTTGTGATTTGCGGATCGAGCTCAAGAGTCACATCGTATTTACAGCCAAGGAAGAAATTCTCAAGGATGAAGACGAATTCCTTAGAGATAACGGCTTTTACGAATCTCGCTTCAAGTTCTCTGTCACCATCGACTGTGAAACTATACTCTGCGCTCTCGCTGACCAGTAATCCATCCTCATACCAGCCGGTGAAGAGATAACAGTCGCTTGCCTGTGAGGTAATTGTCGCTTCATCACCAAAAGAATAAACACCTCCACCGGCTACCGTACCGCCCTCTTGAGGCTCGGCAACCAGGTTAACGGTGTACTGGTTTCTGGTGAAAGTAGCAGTTACTGACTTATCGCTATCCATATTTATCTCTGCGGGGTTCTCAGAAACTTCGAGATCGCCGCTCCAGCCAACAAATCCCCAGCCGTTATCCGGTACCGCCGTTAACTCGACGATTTCGCCATGAGTATAATGAGCCTTGTCCGGGGTTCTCTGAACCGCCCCTTCACCGGAAACCTGTGTTTCGAGAGTATAACTCTTCAGAGCGAAATTGGCTGTAAGCAGTCTGTCTGCAGTTGCATTGAATAAATATTCCGCTTCGGTGCTCACCACGACTCCGCCGTCGGTCCAGTTTAGGAATTCATACCCTTCGTTTGGGGTTGCATTAAGGGTAACAGTTTCGCCATGAGGGTATGTTCCTCCACCGGATACAACACCTCCGTTCTGAGGATTAGGTGAGACAACTACCACGTACTGGTTTATAGCAAAGTTCGCGGATACTGTCTTATCATTATTCATTGTTATACTGGCCGGGCTTGTATTCCCCGTTAACGACCCGCTCCAGTTAAGAAAACGCCACCCTGTTTCCGGTATCGCTGTCAGGTTTACAACTTCTCCAGGCATATAAAGTGCTTTGTCAGGCTGCTTATCGACTGACCCCTGGCCCGAGATGTTTACCGTCAGTTCGTATGTCTTCTCGATGAAGTTCGCCACGAGATCTCGGCTTGTACTTGCGGTAAATGAATAGTTTGGATCGGTGCTTACAACGACTCCACTTTCGGTCCAGTTTTTGAATCTGTATGAATCGTCTTCTACGGCGGTAAGGTCAACCGTTTCACCGTGCTTGTAAACACCTCCGCCGGATACTGAGCCACCTTCCGCGGGACTGGCAGAAACAGTTATAGTATATTCTAGCAGGCTGAAAGAAGCGTCGATTGTATGGTGGCTTACTACGTTGTTGAATGTATAGTTAGCAACAGCACCTACCGAGACCCCATCGACGATAACGTCTGCTATCTCATATCCAGCGTCAGGCGTGATGATGAACTCTTTGTCATCGCCGCGATTAACCTGGATCTGTCCCTCAGGTTCTATAGCACCTCCGGGGCCTGCCGTCGCCACTATCGTGTAGGTATTTATTGTGAAACTTGCCGACACTGACCTGTTCTGATCCATGACTACAGCCTTCGGATTATCGGAGCCAGTGAGATCACCCGTCCAGTCTCCGAAACTCCAGCCTTCATCTGGTAAGGCTGTCAACTGGACTTCTTCTCCGTGAGTGTATTCAGGTTTATCCGGATTCTTCGTGACTGTTCCCTCTCCCGTGACCTCGATACTCAGTGTGTACAGCTTATTAGAGAGAGTAACATCAACTGTTTTGTCGCTATCGACATTAACGATTTCTGTGGCGTCTTCATAACCAATCTTGCTTACAGTGTATTGCCGGTTTCCTCTCAAAACACCTGAGAAAACGGCCAGTCCATTCTCGTCGGTCAGCTTTGTTTCCGAGTTAAAAGCCACATTCGCTCCATTGACAGGTCCTTCCAGATCACTTACTTCGAAGGTAACAGTGTATTCCGGTACGGGGACTACGGTTATAGTAACTGATCCCTGAGCCTTTTTGTAGCCGTCCTTAGTCGCTTCAATGGCTACAGTGGTGTTTCCAACAGCGACACCTGTAACGACGCCAAGAGGGGAAACGGTCGCTATTGAGTCGTCTGCCGTTGTGAAGGACACTGAGGAATCAACCGGATCAACGGTGAGCGCTATGTTCTTTGTCTCGCCAACTATGATCTCCAGAGCGCCAGTCTGGATGTTGAGCTTGATAGCCCTTACGGGGAAACAGCTGGCAATAAGAAAAAGTGCAAGAACAACCGCCAGCAAAATCAAGTTTCTTCTCTTCATAACTATCTACTCCTCTTGATAGGAATTTGTGCTTGACGTTAAAGATTCTATCACAACTGCAGATATCAAAAATAAAGGTTGTGTTTGAATGGATTGCCGGGGAACACTGGAGGAGGAAAAAGGGCTCCCGAAAGGGAGCCCTAGTAGTAATCCTAGTTAAGTAGACAGAAAACCTGCTTAACCACCTATTGAATCAAAAACAGCAGTGATTGTAGCATCCGAAGTGATCTGAACTATGGGCATAGGGTTAACGAACGACTCAATGGCACCGCCCTCATCTTCTACTATCCACTTAGAGAAGGCCCATAGATCTGCGTCAAAGATGGCAATCAGTCCGAGTTCATCAATATAGCTGCACGGGTAAGTCCTTGTAGTGGAAGCCTGCCCGGTAGGAAGGATTATCGATCCGATATTCCCGTTATCCGAGATAGCGATTCCACCGCTCTGAGAGGGAGATGCTACGTATGTGATGGTGAAACTCTTCTCAGCAAACCAAGCAACAAGTTCAAGATCGTCGCAGAGATCGAAATCTGTTGCTGCCTCAGTTTCCCAGGGTTCACCATGCTGGTCACTTACCAGGTACCAACCCAGGAACTCCCAGCAATCATTTGTGGCTTCGGCGGTTATAGAGACTTCATCACAGCAATCGTATGTGCCTGCACCGGTTACTGTACCGCCATTTGTAGGGCTTGCAGAGAGTGACAGTTCGTACTGGATCATTGTGTACCATGCTACGAGGTCGAGATCCTCTTCAATAGTGAAAGTATAGGTCCAACCATCATCAAGGAGGTTATCCTCTGAGTCATACCAGCCCTCAAATTCGTAGCACTCAACTTCCCCTGCAGTCGCAGTAGCTACTTCACCACATTTGCCTCCGCTTGGGTCGACCAGCAAAACATGCCCATACAGATCGGAAGGCGATGCGCTGACGCTCAGATCATAGTAATTTTCCTCGAATATGGCAACAACTGACGCGTCGCCTGTAACGGTGTATTCGAGAGGATTCTCTGAACTTGTCGAATAGTCTGTCCTATCAGTTATCTGCCATTCGACGAAGGACCAGCATGGAGTTGGATCGGCAGTCAGTGTCACTACTGTGCCATAAGAAATTCCTTCTCCACCGTCACCGGCCCAACCTTCGCCCTCCCAATAAACATCGAGGTTGAACTCAAATCCTTCTCTAGAAACAGTATCAGTGGCTTCGTTACAGCAGATGTCATATGCTGCGATCCAGGCCTTCATTTCCTCCGCCGGATCTTCGAGGTACCACTTGACTGTCTTTACCCAAGACTTGCTCTTCTGGAATGCAGTCCAGGGTTCTGGCGGTACAAAGGAGATAGCCGCTGTTTCGATTACATCTAGCATCGGTTTCTGAAAGCTTCCCTGATTGACCCAGATATTCACGAAGTCAAAGCAGTTATCGGTCGCTTCCCATGTCAGTTCAACGTATGGTATGTCTCCTTCAAACATGAGTTCGCTTATTTCGAACTGGGTAATGGTTGGTGGTACCGTATCGGTATTGCCTATCTCCATACCCAATGGTTCAGACATGTTGCCTGCAGAGTCCCAGCCGACTATCGTCGCAACGAGTGTCTCGCAGTCGAGGTTTCCAAAGCACCAGGTTATCTCTCCTTCGTACAATGGACCGGTGCATACACATGTGTCGACAGCTATGTTGGCAAAGCTCTTTCTTGTATTCACATCGGGATGGCTGAAGAAAATATTTCCTATATCCCATGATCCACAGTCGCCGGTTCCACATGTCATGCATCTGTCGTAGGCAGACCAGGTTATCGTTACGCAGGTTTCGTCTGAACAC
>NZ_JFHJ01000344.1:0-825 GCF_003666285.1 Mesotoga sp. HF07.pep.5.2.highcov
CACATGAAACACGAGGTGCCTTTCGAACGCGGAATAGTAATTTCCGGTCATACCCACATTTCCCTCCTCAGAAAAGATAATGGGATCATCTTCATGAATCCGGGCAGCCTTTCTCTGCCTAAAGACCGGACCGGTGGCTCTTACGGGACGATCGACTTCAAAAAGGGGATCATATCTCTCAGGAACGGCAATGGCTTCGAGCTCAAGACTTTGGCTCTCTAGCGGCGCTTGCTTTCGATAAACATGTGACTGAACCCATGATATAATAAATATCTGGGTGATGAATATGGTTTTGAGATGGCATGGACATTCGTGTTTTTCGCTTGAGTGCGATGGAAAGACTCTTTTGATCGATCCCTTCGATGAAGGTGTCGGTTATGAGTTGCCCGAGGTTAAGCCGGACATTATTCTGGAATCTCATCAGCACCACGACCACAATGCACACAACCGATTTGAGTCAGGGTACATACTTGTGAATCAGCCGGTGAGCGAGAAAGTTCACGGTTTCATTATCAAAGGCCATCCCACATTTCATGATGATGTTGAAGGAAAGAAACGCGGTAAGAATATCATCTTCGAGGTGACAACTCCCGACGGATTCAGAGTTGTTCACTGTGGCGATCTTGGCCACCGACTGGGCCCAGACTTAACAGAGACATTGAAGAGTCCTGATATTCTCCTTGTTCCTGTCGGTGGAGTGTATACGATTGATGCAGGGTTAGCTCGAGAGCTTACTAGAGATCTAGCTCCTTCTTACGTCGTGCCGATGCACTTCAAGACAAAGGATCTCACTTTTCAGCTTGCGGGAGTTGAAGACTTTCTTGC
>NZ_JFHJ01000484.1:0-1516 GCF_003666285.1 Mesotoga sp. HF07.pep.5.2.highcov
GCCCCGCAATTACGGGAAAATTATCTCCTGTGACAACCAGGCGAGCAGTATTTGCAGCCGCATACGTTCGGATAGATATCACTTGCCTTCCTAATCGCATCCTGACAGTTATCATAATAGCCAAGATAAGTCTTTGACTCTACTCTTGCCAGCTCAACACAATCACCAGTGTGAACCTCGTAGTCACCCGTCGACAAAACGGAGTCACCAACATAATAGTGCTTGTAAGACATTTCAGATTCCTCCTTGCCCTGACGGATAAGCCAAACCAGTTAAGCATCAGGACGTCAATTCTAACGCAGGCAGACCCCACCGAATCTCGTTCAAAATGAAGAGACTCGTCAATCTGCTTTACATATAAATTTTAACACTAATTAATATTTTATTATCATTCTCTACTGTGATGTTTTTACTTCAAAAGTTGTACTTCACATAACATTAGTTTTCGCGAGTCTCGAATCCTACTATTCTTAATGCTGATCAAGGTTTTTTCGAGTTAGATGTGACTCTGAAAATGTAGAAACCTACACATACATATAGTTTCGATACATTGTGTTGTAGAATGATTATGAGACTCATTCTCAACAAGCAAATGTTTGTTCGACTTTCTTTTCTGATCCGTGATCTATTTATTGTTGCTGCAGCTGTATGAAAGGAAAAAGGCTGCAGAATTCGAGGGATCCGCTATGGAGCAATGTATTCTTGATATCAAAGAACTTAGTAGCAATGACACGGGCAATGTCAATCTCAAGGAGATCAATCTGGAAGTCAACTCTTCTGAAGTTCACGCCCTTGTTGGAGAGTATGGTGCCGGAAAGGAGCTTGTTGTTAATGTTCTCACCGGAGCTGAAAAGAAGATTTCCGGAAGAGTGTTTTTTGATGGAATAGATGTCACGAACAAAATCAAGATCGGAGGTTCGACGGACATCATGTTCCTCCTCGAAGAACCTATGGTTGCAGAGGGTTTAACCGTGGCAGAGAACATGTACATGTTGAGAAGTCATTCCAATGTTATCAAGCTGATTAACCATTCGAAGATAAACCACACTGTGAAAGAACTCATCGCAAGATTCGACCTCGGCATTTCAGAGAAGACTCACGTGTATAAGCTTTCGACCGAGGAGAAAAAGCTTATAGAGCTTCTGAGGCTATGTATTTATGAGCCTCGGTTGGTGGTTCTGTACGAACCTACTGCCAATTTAAGTTCCAAGTCACAGGATCTTCTTCTTAGAATACTCACCGAACTGAAGGAAAAGGGAACGGGAATACTCTATGTCACAAACAAGTGGGACGAGGCAATGAAATACTCCGACAGAATAAGTGTTCTATCCGAAGGGGTGCTTTGTGGAACTCTAAGCTCCGAAGAAGCGAAAGACAAGCCGGAGAAACTTCTAAGACTCATACTCGGATGGAAAAAATCAGATTCGATAAAACGAGAGACCGAGGAAATAGAAACAGAGGACATTATCGACGCCGTTTTGAGGGCGGCCGAGTATCTTACTTCTAATTACGAGAT
>NZ_JFHJ01000685.1:0-2019 GCF_003666285.1 Mesotoga sp. HF07.pep.5.2.highcov
AATGCTTCAACTTAGGTAACTTCTCCGATTAAGAAAATTATACTCATGAGCACTATAGTATAATTGTCTTGAAAAGAATTGTACTTGCGCACAATTTGGAGGGCAAAATGATACCGGATCAGTTTTCCTCTAGTTCACCAGGAAAAGTGAAGAAGATAGTCGGTCCGAGCTTCACATACTGGGCGTTTGTACCTAATCCCTTACCACCAAAGCTCGTATATGACAATGACCTTCTGTTTCTTCTCGGTGAAGCAAATCGAGCGATGGGAGAGTTTTCGGGGTTTCTTTCTGGGAGTCCAGGATCGCGATTGTTGATCAGGCCTCTCTTTCGCAGGGAAGCCGTTGCTTCGTCACAGATCGAGGGAACGACTTCGGACATTGAAGATCTCTACTTTTTTGAAGCTGACCAAAATAGTGTTCCCTTGGCAGATGATGTTCGGGAGGTGTCGAATTATCTAAAGGCACTTGAGTATGGTCTTGAACGCCTGAAGTCTTTGCCAATTTCAACACGACTTTTCAAGGAGTTACATTCCGTGCTCATGTCGGGAGTGCGCGGAGGCTATTCATATCCCGGAGAATTAAGGAGAACGCAGAACTGGATTGGAAAACCGGGCTGCACTTTGAATGAAGCTGATTATGTACCCCCACCTCCCGAAGAGCTGAACGATTGTCTTGGCGAACTGGAGAATTTCATCAACTCTGAATCTAGATTACCTCCACTTGTTAGGTTGGCTTTGGTTCATTATCAGTTTGAAGCCATCCATCCATTTGTGGACGGTAACGGAAGGGTTGGGAGGCTTTTGATCTCTTTGCTCAAGACCTACTGGGGACTGATGGATCAACCAGGATTGTATCTCAGCGGCTATTTTGAAGCTAATCGACAGGAATACTATTCAAGACTGAGAAGCGTAAGCTTTGAGGGCGACTGGAATGGATGGATTTTCTTCTTTCTCAAGGCGGTCCTTCAGCAGTCTGAGCTAGGAAAGAATAAGCTGAAGGAGATCATGGATCTTAGAAGCAACTGGATAGGTCGTCTAAAACCTGTTTCTTCAGCCCTTCCACTAGCGCTAATTGATTCTCTATTCGAGAATCCTGTAATTACAATTCCGCAAGCTGCCGAAAGACTAAACGTGACTTACGTTAGCGCCAGAAGGGCGGTCACTGCTTTGTGTGAGAAGGGAGTCCTTTCACAAACAGATCAAAGCAAGTACGGGAAGAAATACATTGCTTCAGAGTTGATTGAGATTGTTAAATGAAGACTCGTCCTCTAGAAGTACCAAGTATATTGGAGATGCTGCCTTTGGCAGGAAGCATTCTCAGGTCCACCGTCAAAGGTTCTCCGTCCTCCGAGGAGACTAAGAGCAGAAGTGATGCGGCTTTCAGCGGGAAGCACTCAGAAGCCGGTCAAAAGGCGAGAATCATCGCCGCCAGTGAAGGCTTCACCTTCGCCAGTACCACCTCACGGGAGAAGAGCCGCTGAACGCTTAAAGGCGGAGAACCCGCTGATCGCTGTCAAGAGTCGTCCTTGGTCCTTCGTCCAAAACTATGAACCCGTCCTTCTAAAACGCTGCTGCACGGTTGAGAGAACACGCTGTACGCTGATGAAAACCGCGTTGTTCGTCAACGGTCCTCCGCCGAGAGGATCAAAACCAGATCCCGAAACAAGTTCGGGATGACAGAGTAAGGGACTTCCGAAAGCCGATATCGAGATAACTTCCTCAGTTACAGTGAAACCCTGAATTGGTGAGCCGGTTTTGTTCACGAAACCCCAGACTCGAAACCCGAGACCCGTTTTGTTAGGTCTTTTTACTTACAACTTGGAACTTGCATCTTGCAACTGATCCTTTGCTCTTTCCAACCTCCGACCTCCGACCCCCAACCACGGAAAACCAAGATCCCGAAACAAGTTCGGGATGACCCTGAACAGGAGACCCCAAACAGGAGCATTTTGGCGCAGGGTTTCAGGACAGGCTCAGTGGGATGACAACTGACGGTTATTGCGAAAAGGCTAGATTCCGT
>NZ_JFHJ01000263.1:0-2475 GCF_003666285.1 Mesotoga sp. HF07.pep.5.2.highcov
GATGACAATGTGAGGCGATCACGAAAACATCACATCACGTCATCTGAACTTGATTCAGAATCTCGATGATCAAAGAGCTGCTGCACTCTTAAAACCAAGGACCCGCTAAACGCTGCTGAAGATAACGTTGTCCGTCAACGGTCCACCGTCCTCCGAATCGGACGTAATGGCGCTACGATTGTGCCGGGACGCAAGGCCGACTCCATCGAGAAGTGATGCTGAGAAGAGCATCCCAGGAAGTGATGCCCTTGTAGAACATTGGACGCAATGCCGGCTAAGAACATGCCGGGACGCAAGGCACTGAGGAGCATCAGTGGACGCAAGGCTGCCTACGGCAAAAAGCCTTCTCAGGTCCACCTTCAAAGGTTCTCCGAGGAGACCAAGAGCAGAAGTGATGACGCTTTCAGTGGGAAGCATTCAGAAGGCAGTCTGCTGGCGCAGGCCAGTCAAAAGGCGAGAATCATCGCCGCCAGTGAAAGCGTTGCCTTCGCCAGTACCACTTTGTGGTGCCACTCTCACCATCAAGCTGAGGCCAGTCACTGCAAGCAGCGGCAACATAGTGACTTTCATTTTGCTTGCTATTATCAGAACTTCAACTGACAAGCGCGTAAGAGACAACCGAAAGGACCGGCACAGATACTAATCTCCTGGCACAGTCTGATACATAAAGACAGTCTCAATATGAGTTCTCCTGGAGGAAGTCGTACAGGATCTCTGCGGTTGTGAAGGCGAGGGCGGTAACGGTGTCGGCCGCCCCGTAGTATATGGCGATTCTGCCCGTTTCGGGGTCCTGAAGGCTGGCGCAGGGGAAGGTGACGTTGGGTACGTCGCCAATGTTTTCGTAAGGTATTCTCGGGTTAAGTATGTAGTGTTTCGACCTTTTGATTACTTTCCAGGGTCTTTCCAGATCGAGAAGAGCGACGCCAGTGCTGTACACGAAGCCGTTGCAGGATGTCCATACTCCGTGATAGATAAGCAGCCAACCTTCCGAGGTCTCTATCGGAATAGGTCCGGCCCCAACCTTGGTCGATTGCCAGCCGGCGGTGGGCGACATTACATGCCTGTGGCAGCCCCAGTGAATCATGTCGGGGCTCTCGCTGTAGAAGATGTCTCCAAAGGGAGTGTGGCCGTTGTCGCTCGGCCGGCTCAACATTGCAAACTTTCCTTTGATCTTCCTCGGGAAGAGGACCCCGTTTCTGTTGAAGGGAAGGAATGCGTTCTCAAGCTGATAGAATCTCTCGAAATCGTAAGTGTAGCCAACGCCTATGGTAGGCCCGTGATAACCGTTGCACCAGGTTACGTAGTATCTGTCTTCCAGGAAGACGACTCTGGGATCGTATCCGTAAACGAATCGGCCGATTTCCGGGTCTTCGACATTAAATTCGATTCTCTCCTGATCAATGTTCCACGACAATCCGTCTTCGCTTCTTCCTGAGTGAAGCTCCATGACAAGCTCTTTCGTATCTATACGGAATACTCCCCTGAATTCATCTTTGTAGGCTACGACCGCGCTGTTGAAGATGCTGTTTGCGCCTCTCACCGTTTCCCGTGTGATTATGGGGTTTTTCGAGTATCTCCAGACCGGTTCTAGACAATCTTTGGGTTTCTCTTCCCAGGGGAGATTTTTGAGTTTCTGGCCGAGTATTATGATCGGCAAAGAGATCCTCTCCTTCCTCTCTCCTATATGGCTTTAACCGAGTCCCTTTCGACGAGGGCCGTGGGCAGAACTATATTCCTGAATACTCTCTTTTGGGTGAGCCTCAATCTCTCTATGAGCAGCTGGGCCGCAGCGCTTCCCATTTCGATTCTCGGTTGCGAGACGGTGGTTAATGCTGGGATCGTATAGGGTGCGTGAACGGAATCGTCGAACCCGATCACGGATACGTCGTCTGGGACACGAACACCGTTTTTGTGAAGCTCCTGCATTGCCCCCATTGCCACGTGGTCGTTGACGGCAAAGATCGCCGTGAAATCGATACCGAAATCCCGAAGGTAATCACGGATCGCCTCCTGCCCGTGGTGAGGTTCGAAGCCCCCTATCCTCGCGACTTTCAGATCGAAATCCGAGGTCCTCGAAGCGAATTTTCTCAGCCCCTTCAACCTATCCTTTGAAGCATGCACTCCTTCCTGCCCCGGGAGAAAGAGGACCCGTCTGTGCCCCTTTTCGTAAAGGAATTTCGCAACGTTGTATGCTGCAAAGGAGTTGTCTATGTTTACGGAATCGGCCTTTATTTCTCTTATTGGGGAGTCGACGGCGACAACGACTATCCCGCTCTCTATGAACCTGTTGAGCATGTGCTCGTCGCTGTGAAGAGTCGCAACTATGACTCCATCTACCTTTCGCTGGAAGTATTCGTTCAGAATCTCCTGTTCACGACTGACCATTTCTCTGGCCATGGCAAGCATCACGTTGAAACCGTTTTTGTGAGCATAATCCTCCACTCCCATGAAAATTTCGCCGTAATGGTTTCCCAT
>NZ_JFHJ01000133.1:0-698 GCF_003666285.1 Mesotoga sp. HF07.pep.5.2.highcov
TACTCTGCCCTTGTCAGCAACGTGAGTAAGCCTGGCAGAAAGGACAGAAACTATGGATTCATGATGGGTGTTATGAATATAGCGACCTTCCTCTGTTCCCTGTTCATTGGAGTCGCCCTTTCAAGAAGCGAAGAGACCGCATTTGTGATTTTCTCGATTGCTGCAGCTGTCCTAGTTATTCCGATTTTCTTCTTTCGTTCTGGTTCTCAAGTAGGTGATGCCGCTGTAGGTATTAGGGAAGAAGACTTGAGATTCAAAATTGACAGAAAAATAGTCTTTGTAATGATCTCTCAGTTTGGCTTATGGTTTTCCATGGGTGGGATACTTCCTTACTTGACCTCTTTCATCAGCAGCGATATAGGTGTGTCTCTTGGCACTGCCTCGTCGATAATGGGAATATCAACTCTTGTGAGTGGCGTGACTTCTCTTTTGACTGGCACTCTGAGCAAAATGCTCGGACAGAGAAGGCTGCACATTACAGCGCTTTCTATCTTAACCGGCGTTTTCATGTTAGTGAGTATCTTCTACTCTGGATTCCTCGATCTTGGCCCATTTCTGATGCTGATCGTGTTGATTCTCTTTAGCTTTGCTTTAGGAATCGTTCTCGCCCTTAACGTGACAATAGTCTCAGATACGGTTTCCCTTGCAAATCAGGGAAAGATCTTTGGTCTGAATAACATAGTAATGGTGCTCTCTCA
>NZ_JFHJ01000151.1:0-2294 GCF_003666285.1 Mesotoga sp. HF07.pep.5.2.highcov
AGAGAAGATTTTAACACAATGCACTGTCCTATAACTATGGTAAGATCTATGATTCAAAGGGAAACAATGGTTCTCGCAAGTCAGTCCAATTACTCGGCCGACTAATTCGGGAGGGATTCGAGTGTTTTACGAACTCTATCTGAGATCATTCTGTGACGGCAATGGCGATGGAATTGGTGATTTTATCGGAGCCGAGCGGAAGCTCGACTATCTTGCGGATTTAGGTATTGAAGGAATCTGGCTTTTGCCGATTCTTCATTCGCCATCTTACCATGGCTACAGTGTCATCGATTTCTTCAGTGTCAACCCAATCTATGGAACCCTGAAGGATTTAAGAAACTTTCTGGCATCAGCACACAAACTAGATTTGAAAGTCATACTGGATCTTCCGATGAATCACACCTCTCCAAATCATGAATGGTTCTTGAAGGCCTTGGATGGAGAAAAACCATACAGAGACTGGTATCTTTTTCTGAAAGACGAACAGTGGCTGAAGGCTAGAAGACATTGGGATGGAGAGCAGGTATGGACAAACTACTCGGGACAGTGGGTCTACACATTGTTCGGACCTGGAAGTCCCGATCTCAATTATGAGTCTTCTTCCCTGTGGCAGCAGATGAAGGAGGTCCTTACATTCTGGTTATCCGTAGGATTCGATGGATTCCGATTCGATGCTGCAAAGCACATTTTCGATTTTTCTCTTGAAAAAGGCATCTGCGAATACCAGCACAGCAGAAACATCGCTTTCTGGAAGGAGATGACGGCACACTGCAGATCGATTTCTCCAAATTCGATATTTGTGAGTGAAGTATGGGACGATGCGCAAATAGTAGACCTGTACTCCACTATCTTTGGAATTGGATTCAATTTTCCCCTTGCCGAGGACTTGAAAACTTCCGTTGCGACAAGAGACCCAGAACTCCTAGTGAAGTCTTTGAGGACTGATCTCAATAGATATTTCAGATCGAAGCGTAGCTATGAGTCTGGAATTTTCCTAACAAATCATGACATGAGTCGTCTAGTTTCGGCCATGGATGGTGACAAAGAGCTCTCTCTGCTTGCAATGTCAGTATTGTTGTCTCTTCCCGGAGTGCCCTTCTTCTATTATGGCGAAGAACTTGGAATGGAAGGGGTCTATAATGCGTATTTCAACGAAGAGCAACTTGAGCCCTTCCTGTGGTTCGAGAATGGCTACGGTCCCGGTCAAACCGAATGGAAAGCGCTCGGGAAGAATCATCCTCACAGCGGTAGGTCTCTGGAAGCACAAAAAGCTGTAGATGGAAGCTACTTCGAGAGAATCAGGGCTATACTTGAATTCAGGAAGAACAACTCCTGGCTGAGGTTGGCAACTATAAGAGGTTTGAGACGAAGAGAAAACCTGGTAATCTTAAGAGTCGTTGGTGAAAGCCGGAACGCGTTCATTTATCACAATCTCGGGAAAAAGCGTGTCGCTTTAGAAGACGTTTCTAGTCTTCAGATCATCAACGGCTCTTTAAGTAGGTATCGTGGCAAGAGATACCTTGGAGGTTTCTCGAGCGCAATCGAGGTGACTAAATGACCGAGGACAGAGTGGCGCTTTCAAGAAGAGGCTCAATAATAGGGGTGACCGGAAATGCAGCGCTCGCGGTGCTGAAGGTTCTTACCGGTTTCTTCACCGGAAGTATGGCTATTTTGGCCGACGGAGTAGATTCGACTACGGATATTTTGACATCGGTTATCACCTGGATCTCTACATCCGTATCAAACAAGCCGCCTGATGCGCAGCACCCGTACGGTCACGAAAGGGCAGACGCCGTTGCCTCAAAAATCGTATCCATGGTTATTTTCTTTGCCGGAGCACAACTGGCCGTTAGTTCCATTCAGAAGCTCTTCAGCGGCGGATCCTCTGTTGAGAATATCGCTCTGGTAATTTTAGTGGCAGCCATCTCCTCTGCTGCGAAGTATTTTCTATATCGTTATAAGCTGGGAATAGGAAAGAAGATTGATTCATCGGTCTTCATAGCTGATGCAACGAACATGAAACTGGACATCGTCATCTCGCTATCTGTTCTGGGAGGCTCGATCTTCGTGGGAATTACTGGCCTGCAGATAGTGGATTCGATCGTAGGGTTGGCTGTATCTGCTCTGGTAATCAAGACCTCCATAGAGGTCTTTTGGGAGACCAATTACGAACTCATGGACGGGCTCAAACCTGGAGACGACATTTACAGGGTAGTTTTCGATTCGATAGAAAGGGTTCAGGGTGTTCAAAATCCTCATAAAGTTAGAGTGAGAAAAATGGGTTATAAGTACCT
>NZ_JFHJ01000058.1:0-1135 GCF_003666285.1 Mesotoga sp. HF07.pep.5.2.highcov
GATGCTGCTTCCGGTGGGATGATCGTACATCTTACTTACCCTGATAACTTCATGTCTGAACAAGAGACAGTTATAGCACAGATAACTGGTCTCGCAGACGATCCTCTAATGAAGGCTATCATTGTCAACCAGGCAATTCCTGGAACAGTCGAGAGCTTCAGAAGAATCAAGGAAACAAGACCAGACATTCTTCTTCTTGCCGGTCTGCCTCACGAAGATCCTCCAATGCTAGCCGATGCAGCTGATCTTTCCGTCAACGCCGACTCACTGGCACGTGGCTACCTGATAATCTACACGGCCAAGCAGCTGGGCGCAGAGAAGTTCATGCATATCTCATTCCCAAGGCACATGTCTTACGAACTTCTTTCCAAGCGAAGAGACATCATGAGAGCTGCATGTGAAGAACTCGGCCTCGAGTTCATTGATATGGGTTCTCCTGACCCTGTCAGTGACGTTGGAATCGCAGGAGCACAACAGTTCATTCTTGAAAAAGTCCCTGCCTGGCTTGATGAGTATGGACCAAAGACCGCCTTCTTCTGTACAAACGATGCCCACACAGAACCTCTTCTAAAGAGAGTTGCCGAACTTGGCGGTTACTTCATCGAAGCCGATCTTCCTTCTCCTCTCATGGGCTATCCTGGCGCACTTGGTATCTCCTTCACTGAGGAAGAGACTGGCAACTGGCCGGCAATACTCGCAAAGGTAGAAGAAGCCGTTGTCGCGAAAGGTGGGGCAGGGAGAATGGGTACATGGGCTTATTCTCTTGGTTACACGACTACAGCCGCTCTTGCAGAACATGCCAAGAATGTCATCGAAGGCAAATGTGAGATTGACGACTTCGATGCCATTATGGCGGCATTTGCCGAATACACACCAGGCGCGGCTTGGAATGGAAGCTATTACGTCGATGCCAATGGAATCGAGCAAGAGAACTACCTCCTGATCTATCAGGATACCTACATATTTGGCAAAGGTTACATGGGAATCACGGAAGTAGAAGTTCCTGAGAAATATCTAAACTTCTAAGCTAATAGCGTCAAGAAGGGGGGTAAGCCCCCCTTTTCTTGATTCTTTCCAACGTTCGGTATTTGGGGTGAAGCCATGGATGAAAAGCAATACTTGCTGAAGATGGAAA
>NZ_JFHJ01000641.1:0-888 GCF_003666285.1 Mesotoga sp. HF07.pep.5.2.highcov
AGTTTCCTTCTTCGCCTTCTTGGCACACGACAACTTGCAACTTGGAACTGATTACTTGCTCTTTCCAACCACCAACGCGCTGCCCCCTGCCACGGTCTTCAAAGGTGCAGATCCCGGATCAAGTTCGGGGTGATCCTGACAGGTGAAGTGGATCATGATTAAGTCTACTCAAGAGAGTTAATGCATCAGAATAGAATTTACTTAGAGTCGAGATGAAGGAGATTAAGAATATGTACCTTTGAGTTAGATTTAGGCTTCATCTTCTGTAAGCTTATAATTTGTTGTGGAAGGAGTCATAAACGGAAGATTGCCCTTGATTATCGAAGTTTGCACTGGAAGCGTGTGCCTTATGTAATGCTCTTCCGAGGTCAGTAAGAGGTTTATGGATCTGGTTAACGAACATGGTTTAAGCAACCTTGCCACCTTAAAGGCGTCCCACTGTATGGGACCCTGTTGCGACGGAGTTGTAGTCGACATAGACGAGAAAAGATTCGCCAGAATTTCGACGAAAAACGTCGACGAATTCTTCATGAGAGAGGTATTGAAACTGGAATCAGATCAGACTCTCTAGTAGGGTTTAGAGCTTCATATATCCTTTAGGGCGGGGAATCTCTCCCGCCAGTCTCTTAGAATACTCATTCTCTCATAGTCCAGTTCCCACAGAAGCAATCCCTTATCTGCTTCAAAGGGTACTTCGTTACCATCTTGATCGAAGAGTACTGAAAAGGCCTCGTCGTATTCTATGCCGTTGCCGTCAACCCCAGTCCTGTTTAGACCCAGAACAAATGACTGGTTCTCGATCGCTCTCGCCTTGAGAAGAGCCTGCCAGTGATTGGCTCGCTTTTCCGGCCAGTTGGCAATCACTATCATGACCTCTGCAGGCAAGTT
>NZ_JFHJ01000576.1:0-3814 GCF_003666285.1 Mesotoga sp. HF07.pep.5.2.highcov
AAGCTTCACATTGTTCTCGCGGCAAATCTCAATCATCGCCTCCGCGTCTTCTACGGTTGTCGCGATCGGCTTTTCGCAGAGAATGTGTTTTCCGGCTCCGGCAGCGATCTCGACGAACTCCCTGTGGGTAGAGTTCTCGCTCGTTACTATCACACCGTCGCTCCGAGCGACGAGTTCTTCTGGCTTTTCACAGGGCTTTATGCCCAGGTCTTTGCAAGCTTTGTTCATCCTGGATCTGTCCTCATCGTAAAGCCCCGCTATCTCGATATCATTCATTCTCTTCAAGGCTCTCACATAGCTGTAACCGTGCATATGTGCAATACCTAGGATCGCGATTTTCGTCATCTCAAAACACCTCCGAAAGCTCGACCGGTCTGTGCAGTTTTGCAGACATGTTGGCCGCCAGCGCGACTCTCAACGATTCTATGGCCTCTTGCCCGTTAACGGGGACTTCTCTGTCTTTCTCTACTGAGAGTATGAAGGACTTCAATTCTTCGGTGTACGGATCAAAATAGGCCGGATTCTCCTGCAAGTATCTCGGCTTTCCATCGATCGAAGTTTGCAGACGAAGCATCGTCTCTCTCTCGTAGCTGTTGGTTATCATTCCCTTAGTGCCGACAAATTCGTAGAACGTTCCAAAATTAACAGGCATCCCGGCCGGTTCGGCCCAGCTGCCTTCGATGTGTGCCAGGGCGCCGGATTCGAACCTCAGAATCGCCATGCCATGGTCGAAAGAGTTTTTCTTCCTCTCCGAGCTCAGCGTTACTGACCTCGCTTCGACGGTTTTCACGGGGCCCAGCAGTTTTCTGAGAAAGTCGAAATCGTGTATTGAGAGATCTACGAAGACGCCCCCGCTCTTTGTAATATCGGCGAACCAGTTGTCTATACCGTGAGAGGGAAATGAACCTCCCCTGTAAAGCCTTGCCATTACAATTTCACCCACGTCTCCGGCGGCAGCAAGTTCCTTAACTCTTATATACTGCGGAAAGAAGCGTACAACGTGGCCCACCATGAATTTCCTTCCGCTCTTTTTGGCCGCCCCGTCCATTGCCCTTGCGTCTTCAAGAGTTAGCGCCACTGGCTTTTCGCAGAAGAGGTGCTTGCCGGCCTCAAGCGCCCTGACGGCAAGTTCCCTGTGCGTGAATGTCGGCGTGCAGATATCTACAATGTCTACACTGCTGTTTTCCAGAATCTCCTCAAAGCTGGCGACGGTCGCTCCGTATTTTTCTGAGATCGCCTTTGCCCTGCTTTCGACTGGATCGACTATCCAGAGGGAATTTCTTTGATCGATGGCCCTGTAGGCCCTCGCGTGGACGTTTCCCATCATCCCCGCTCCAAGTATCGCTATCGAATGCATCTCGCTCCTCCTTTTCTCTCTTCCGGTTTGAATATGTCGGCTTCGTTCAATCCGATGCAATTCAACACTCTGGTTATGAACTCTCTCTTCAAAAGCTGTTCCGGACCGTGCGAATCGGTCCCGTAAGAGAACCGCACGCCCCTGCGCCGGAGGAGATCGATCACCTCAAGCCTGGGCGATGCGGACATTTCGTGAATCTCCACGGCCACGCCGCTCTTTACGAGGGCCGGACCTATCGAGGCGTACCAGTCGAGGGCGAGATACTTCGCGGCGTAGTAACGCTCGATCTCGCGCCTTTCATCGAAGGGCTGCTCGCTCCAAGAGGCGTCAGGAAGGGTATCCCTCGACATGGCCGAGAACCTGAAAGCCTCCCTTTTCTATTCCGCGCTCTATGTAAGTCCTGTACTCTCTCCAGTAGTCGGATTCGCTCTTATGCCTCCAGTTTACCCTGTGCACGCTGGCGATCAAGAAATCGAAGGGCGGTACCTTCGCCGGAAGCATCAAGCCGTCCGGTCCCAACCCCGTTTCGCCGCCCAGAAGAACCTCTATGCCAGACTTTCTCGCTTTCTCTTTGAACCGGTTGAACAGATCCATATAATGAGCCTCCGACACGGCCACCGAATGGGGCAAGCCCGTTTCGAAGTGATCGGTTATCCCGCATTTCGACAGACCGGCATTACGGAGCGCTGTCAGAAACTCCTTGAAGGACATCGAACCGTCGGAAAAGACCGTATGAAAATCGAAATCAACGCTCATCATCACAGCTCCAGATGTTTTCACCATCGAATTTCCTTTCGCTTTCTATAGAGAGAATCTTCAATGTCATCGGCACGATATCAACCAGCTTTGCCGCAGGTATTCTGCAGCGTTTCATCATGCTACCCCAGAAAGCGATCACGGTTCCCTCCTCGCCCTCGGTTCCATGATAGCCGAATCCTCCCGTTTTCGGTCGCAAATATGGCCTTGAGTCTTTATCCAAGAGCTCTGAATTCACCAAATGAGGCGACGATATTCGATAGGGTTGCCTTTCTGTTTGCAAATTCCACGGTCTCGTCTTCTTCGGCATACTCCATCACATTACGGGCCCACGTTTTCCTTATGTTTACCCTTACTTCTTCACTTGCACCTGCCATCCATCGGCTATTGCGCTTGTCGTCAGGATTCCTTTGAATTGATCACCATGGTATACAGGGATCTGAGAATATGATTTTTCAGCAATAATCTTTAGCCTTTTCCAGGCTGTCATTTGTGTCTATCTTCGCTACTTTCTCGTATCCAAATACAGAAGTAATCCTTGGCGGATCATTGAGCATACGAGCGATCCGCTCTATGTCTTGAACTACTTCGCCGTGTGGCTCTGCGATAGGTCCGGTATCGGCTGTTACTGTCTGGACTATCGCGTTGCGTAACTCTGAATATTCCAGAAGAACCTCGAGAAAGCTCCTGAGAACCTTGTCACTCTTCGACAAACCTCTCAAAGATCTGGAGAATTCATCGATCTGATTATCTTCGTTGAATCTGCTAAACTCCCCTTCTGTCGTTGCAAAGGCACGCACGAATCTCACTGAATTCTTCATGGTCAATCCGCCTGACTTAAGAACACTTATGCTGAGAAAAAATGAACTACGGTGAGAAACAGAAATGGACTCTCACTTGTGTCTTCATCTTAATTAAAGTATAACAAAACGGTGGTTTGGGAGAAAACGGGTTTCAGCTAATAGTCCGTGATTAGAGTAGACTGGTGGGTTTCTCTATCGAAGAAGATTAGATTGTTTTAATATGAGCAGATCTGTTCGTAATTTTAGCCTATTCCTGATTATCAAGAAGTCTCTTTCTTCTGGGGTTGTTCAGCTCTTACAATTATGCATCCAATAATTCAAAGAGCAGCCGGGGGAAGGGCTGCTCTTTGATGTAACTAAGCTAAACTGCTTTTCTTTTGACCTTGGTCGTGTTGACGGAGCAAGTTGCATTTTGTTGGACGAATCATGTTGAACAGTTACAGAGTTGCCTATTTCATCGGATTTTGTTGCAATGTGATTTTTCTCGCTCAGAGAACGGAAAATTGAAGTCCGGGTTCTATCTGAGTTTTTCTAATAGCCTTCTTAGCTTCTTGTATGACTTGCCTTCGAGAGGATATGGCAGGGAAAGCAACCAGTCGTTAATCAGCGCAATAGCCATTGTATATGCCCTGCCATCTTGAATCAGATCCTCAATTTCCTCGTCCTTGAGCAGGTTGCTGTCTAGTATAGCTTCTGCCTTGCTGCATAGAACTTTCTCAGCGTACTCTGACACAAGTTCCTTGATCTGCCTTTTCACTATCTCTTTCTCTTTCTCTCTCAAAGCGATCACCTTTGCATCCTCAAGAACTAAGTTAACGGCCAAGCGTTGTTGACAAAAAGAACCATGCAAAACAATGCCTATGTGGCATTTATCCAAGTTCATAGGTAAGCTCGGCTG
>NZ_JFHJ01000262.1:0-1280 GCF_003666285.1 Mesotoga sp. HF07.pep.5.2.highcov
GTCTTCATGTTTGGTCCTGTCATTGAAGCGGAGGCTGCGGCTACCATGCCCAGGGCTCCCAGCATCACAAATCCGCCTGCTCCCTCGATAGGTGGGAAGTTCAGAGCCAATAGAGCAACAAATGTCCCTATGACAGTCATTATCCCGCTGAAGAGCGGCATGTAGGCAGGTTTCTTCTTGTAAAGCAAACCGCCGATGAGACCACCGAAGAATATCCCGAGTACGTTTCCGACTCCGAAGAAAATGAATATTAACGTGGCCGATTCCTTTGAAAGATTCTTAGAGGTTTCGAAGAAGTTTACAAGGTAGTACGGTATTGCTCCCCAGGGAATCGTTCCAAGAATTCCCTGAATGAAGAGAATGAGATTGGTCTTCACCTTGAAGAGATTCTTGTAGTCAGACAGTCTGACTTTTCCAATGTAGTTTATCCCTTGATCCACGAGTTCGCCGACTGCAACTTCGGCGGCTCCTCTTTTTGGTTCTTCGGCAAATGCAAAGAATAGAAATGCTAGAACAATGTTTGGAAGAGATACGATGATGAACGGTGTTCTCCAGCCAAGTGATGTTCCTGTGAATCCGGCGATTACCATTCCCACAATGGCTCCAAGGGAAATTGCCGTAGAAAGAAAGGAATTGACCTTTGCTCTCTGAGACTCTTTGAAAGCATCTCCGGCGTAAGAAAAAACGACTGGGAAGAGCGCTCCTACGCCTATACCAGTTAGGGCCCTTGCAAGAAAGAGCTGCGGAAAAGTCTGTACGAAGGCGGAGAGGAAACAGGGTATTTCACCGACTAGAACACTGAAAAGAAGCAGAAGCTTTCTGCTGTACTTGTCTGCCAGAAAACCCCAGAGAAGAGAAATCAGTGCGCCCACTATAGTGAAAGAACCTTGTATAAGGCCGATATCTGCCTTAGTTATTCCGAATTCCGCCTCGATTTCGCCGATGTTGGGAGACATCACCATCTGATCAGCATTAAGAAAGACCATCATGAAGAGCAAAAGAAAGAGGACAAAAGCTGCCTTTCCCTTTTTCATCTGCATCACCCCGATTTAATGAAGTTCGTCTTTGAGGTTAGTAAACTCCTGTATCATGGAATCTTTGTCTCTCCATTTTTCTCTAACTTTGACAAACAAATCCAGGAAAATCTTTTGATCGAAAATATACTCAAGATCTTTCCTCGCATCGGTACCGATTTTTTTTATCATCGATCCTGCCTTACCAAGGATTATCGGCTTCTGACTGCTTCTCTCAACAATTATATCTGCCCTGATTTTCAGTAT
>NZ_JFHJ01000023.1:0-3023 GCF_003666285.1 Mesotoga sp. HF07.pep.5.2.highcov
GCGACTGAAAGATAGATTGCCGCTTCAGATAGGTTCAGAATGCATTCAGGCAAGCCGACATTATTCACTGCCTGAAAGGCCGCGTTTGCTATCACCAGGGCCATGGGATCGGAGAGGCCAATATCTTCTGAGGAGAAGATCACCATTCTTCTGGCGATGAACTTAGGATCCTCACCGCCCTCTAGCATCCTTAACATGTAGTACAGAGCCGCATCGGGATCGCTTCCCCTAAGGCTCTTGATGAATGCAGAGACGATGTCATAATGCTCTTCGCCTTTCTTCGTATAGCGCCCCGAAGGCAATACAGATAATTCATTCATGACTTCAAGGTCGAGAACGGGTTTGTCTAGAGCAGCGGCACTCTCGACAAGGGTATCGAGAAGATTGAGGGCAATTCTTGCATCTCCTCCACTACTTTGCGCGATTACTTCAATTACCTCACCGTCAACAGTAACTCCGGACTCCTTGAGGATAAGATCCTTTTCCAATGCCTTATTTAGAAGCGCCGAAATGTCTGAGTCCTTCAAACCTTTAAGAATCACCAGCCTACAGCGAGATAGAAGGGCGGGATTGACTTCGAAGCTAGGATTTTCTGTAGTCGCTCCAATGAGGATAATAATTCCCTTTTCAGTTACGGGAAGAAAGACATCCTGCTGGCTCTTGTTAAGTCGATGAATCTCGTCAACAAAAAGCACCAGTTGTTGCCCAACTCTCTTCAGTCTCTCCCCATGGGCAAAATGCTTCTTAAGATCTGCCGTTCCCTGTAAGCTTGCGCTGAAAAACTCGAAATGGTAGTCATTTCCCAGCTTCGATCTAATGATTTCGCCTATCGTTGTTTTTCCCGTGCCGGGAGGCCCATACAGGATCATTGAAAAGAGCTTGCCGCTGTCGACTGCTCCGCGGATTATTCCCTTTTTTCCCGTCAAGTGCTCCTGACCTACAATGTCGTCGAACTCTTTCGGCCTCAGTCTCTCACTGAGAGGAGTCCAGTCCGCTTCTGAAATACTCAATTGTCTCCTTAATCCCCCTTTCAAGCTGAGTAGAAGGTTCCCATCCAAGCAAGGATCTCGCCCTTTCTATGTTGAGAATTGATTTCTTAACGTCACCCGGCCGTGGTTCCTTGTGCACGGCTTCTCTTGAATAACCGGCGATCGGCTTCATTATGTCAAACAACTCGTTTACCGATGTCCCAATTCCGGTTCCGATGTTTATCACAGTGTTTTCACATTTCTCTATCGCCAGAAGATTCGCCCTAGCGACGTCGCCAACGTATACATAATCCCTTACGCATTCCCCGTCCCCGAAGATTACGACCTCTTGATTATGGAGCATTCTCTCGGAAAAGATCGCTACAACTCCGGCCTCTCCGTACGGATCCTGACGGGGGCCATATACATTTGCGTATCTCAAAACAGTGTATTTGATGCCAAGCTCACTCGAAAAGAATCTGAGATAGTTCTCCGTTGCGTACTTTGCAATTCCATACGGTGACAAGGGTTTCGGCAGTTCCTCTTCATCTGTAGGGATCCTTTTCACATCGTCACCGTAAATCGCTCCACCAGTTGAAGAGAAGATCACTTTTTTCAAGCCGTATTTTGCAGCGATTTTCAGAAGCCTCAAAGAACCGATAATATTCACCATCGCATCTTCTTCAGGCTCTCTCACAGATCTAGAGACGCTTATTTGAGCTGCAAGATGAAAGAGAACTGTAGGCCTGTGAAGCATGAATACCCTTTCCATCATCTCCTGATCGGTGATGTCCTGCTCGTAAAACAGCGCCCTGGGATCAAGATTCTCTATCTTACCGCTCGAAAGATTGTCCACTACGACTGGTGTTTTTCCTGATGAAATCAGGTGATCAACGACATGCGAGCCAATGAATCCCGCTCCTCCAGTAACCAGGTAATTTTCAGCCATTCTATCCTCCTAAATGTCAATATTTCTGCCAGAGAGCAATTGATCATACATCTTTCTAACATTTTGAATGTCCTCCCAGGTAAGGCTTTTTGGTGATCCGGGAGCCCTCGATGCATTTCTGAGAAGATAACTAGGGTGAAACATAGCAAAGACCTTGATTCCGCCGATCCAGTCGAAAATCCGTCCCCTGACCTTTGTTATCTGAATTCCCTCTTCATTCACAAAATATGAAAGTGCCGTGGCTCCGAGCGCAACGATAAGCTTTGGCCTTATTATCGCTAGTTGAGAGAGCATGTATGGCGAACAGGCTCTCTGTTCCTCCGCAGTCGGAACTCTGTTCTTAGGAGGTCTGCACTTTACGATATTTGTTATGAAAATATCTTCTCTCGAAAGTTTCACTGACTCCAGAATCTTTGTAAGCAACTCACCGGCCCTGCCGACAAAGGGCCTGCCTGAAGCATCTTCATCGGCCCCGGGACCTTCACCCACAAAAACAACGGGAGTTTCAATTGAACCTTCACCGGGAACTGTGTTGGTTCTCGATGAGCTCAAAGGACAAAGACTACAGTCACTTATCTTTGAATTGAGTTCAAGAAGAAGCTCTTTCCTCTTTACATAGTCAGTCAACAGTTTTCACCTCAGAATCTGAACCTGAAGAACGGAGCGCCCTTGTAAAGGCCAATCACAAAGTATCTATCCTTCAGTTCCTTTATGTAGTATTTTAGTGCGATACTTTCGACTGTGTCCTGAATAGTTGTGACATCACTGCCAAAGCTTAATCTCAAGATAAGCTCCAGTGCCATACAGTGGAGATCAAAATACATCGGAGAGACCTTGGCTATCGACTCGTCCCACATTGAGATGTCTCCCGCATATGTCCCGATTTCGACAAAGCTTCTCTTTCCGCTCCCGTCAATTCCCAGTGAGAGTCTGTTCAGGACGCCTGGGGTATCTGAAATGGAACCCATAGGAAAGTAAAGCTCATTAATGTGCATTGTGAAGTACAGATCCTCGCTCTTTCTAAGCTCCATCGACAGTCCGAATTCATCAAACTTGGCGTTGGTCCCACCCAACAGTGGCTTGTTCCCGAGCTTCACGTTTGATAT
>NZ_JFHJ01000660.1:0-2486 GCF_003666285.1 Mesotoga sp. HF07.pep.5.2.highcov
CTTTCAATATCGGAGAACAGAAAGTTTATCGATTCCAGTATAACTCTGAAAGAGAAGAGAAGAATGTCTTCCTTTGTTTCCAGAGGCAAGCTTTCCAGCCTTCTTAGCTCAGTCTTGATCTCTGCGACGGCAAGCTTCGACCGTGAAGGGTCTTCCAGATAATTCTCTAACCTTTCGGCGGTAATTCCAAAGAGATCGGCTATCTCGTCTGCACTTCGCCCTTCTGAAAGAATCCTTTTAAGGAACTCCTTCTTACTCATAAGATCACCTCTCTATTCAATTATATTACTTGTTTCTTCTAGGGAAAAATCTAATTTCCGATCTTGAGACCACCAAAAAGTCAGTCTTGTGTCGTTAGATAGGATCCTTGTTTATTTGATGGTGTATTAAAATGGTCTTGGGGGTGGGAATATGAGAAGAGTGATTCTCTTAGGGATCGTTTTCTTTTTCTCTTCTATTTCACTCGCTAGTGGGTTCTACATTGGATCTGGATTTAACGGTCTAGTTGAAGTCATTGCCGGGAATCAGGAGTGGAATATTAGAGTCATACCTGTCACCTCGTTATCGAGTGGAGGAATAGTTGCCGGTAAACTGATCTTCAATGTCCTTAGAGACAAAGGCTTTGCGGTGATTCCCGTTCTTCAACCGGGGGGTTATAGGGTGGTGGACACTTTTCATTGCGAAGCAATCGAAGTTAATATTGAGAGGCTAGAAGTCTTTGTAGCCGACGGGACACACGGGGTAGAAGTCTTTAAGTTCTATGGATCGTCCTTTTATAAACACATTCAGACAATACCATTGAAAGGCTGGGTAAACTCCCTAGCGTACCTGGGTGACTACTTGTTGGTTGGAAGCGAGCTTGATGGACTTTTCGTGATTCGGAGAGGGGAGAAGGGATTCGAGCTAATCGATCACATTTATCCCAGGTATGTGAGTGATCTGGAAGAGGGGGTAGTAGTAAACGCCATTACAGCCTGGGAAAACTCGTTTTATGTTGCAGCAGGAGAGAGAGGAGTAATGGTTTTTGAAATTGGTGACTCTGCTCTCGTCAAGAAAGCCGAAATTAAGGTTGGCTACGCAATGGATGTTTCAGTTAGTGATGGGGATTTGTTTGTGGTCGACTCGAGGGTTGATGAAATACTGGTTTTTGACACAAACAACTTTTCTCTTAAAGAAAGACACGTCGTAAACGGCAAATTAAGAGAGACCGTGCCGATAATCGACTGGCAAAACCACAATAAGCTCCTCGTATGTCGGCTTGATGATTCGGTTGCTGTAATTGACAGAAACACCTCTCAGGAGATTTTTTCCCTTAAGGGCAGCTTTTTTGGACTTGTTGAGGCTAGGTACTTCCTAGATCACCCCTTTCTCGATGAATGAAGAGACGCTCCACTGACAAAATACTTAGAGAGCGCAAGAAAGAGAATCAGCATGGGAATGCTTGCTATTGCTGCAGCCGCCATCATCGCTCCCTCGTTAGTATGTTTTTCCATGGCAAACTTCACAATGTACAGTGGGATTGTCTTCATTTCTTCACTCTGTGAGATCAAGAGAGGCCAAAGCAGGTTGTCCCACTGACTTCGAAATGTAAGGATGGCAAGTGTAGCAACTGCCGGAGCACTATTTGGCAGTATTATCTTCCAGAAGATGCTAAACTCGCCTGAACCATCTATTCTGGCGGCATCAATTATTTCATCGGGAAACGTTATCAAATACTGCCTCATCAGGAATATTCCAAAAGCGTTAACCATAAAGGGGAGTATCAGTCCAACATATGAGTCCTGGATCTTGAGTGATGTTGCAACGAGATACAGAGGAATCATAATGGCTTCGAAGGGGATCATCATGGTAGCCATGATCAAAAGGAACACTAGATTTCTCCCTTTAAAGGGAAACTTAGCCAGACCATATCCCGTCAACGCGGAAAGGAATACGGTAGAGAGTGAAACAGCTCCCGCAACTATGAATGAGTTGAGTATGTTCCTGGGGTAGATGAAACTGCCATCATTCCCCCTTATTGCTTGCCAGTAATTATCCAGGTAGAGATCCTTCGGGATCCAGGAATACGGCATCTTCAGGATATCTTTCGAGGGCATAAGCGAGGCCGTGAACATAAAGACTATGGGTGCAAGAATCACGATGGCTGTCACTATAAGGAAGGCCCATATCAAGACATCAACAACCACGGATTGTTTCCGAATTGTCTTCACAAGACACCTCCTAATAGTCTACTTCTCCACCTGATTTGCTTACTCTGAATTGAAGCCAGGTAAAGAAGAGCATTATGCCGAAGAGGATAATACTCATGGCGCTTGCTCTGCCAATGTCATGGTCTCTGATCGCCGTGTTGTATATGTTAAGGGTTATTACGTTTATTGGCTGGGTAGGAGCTCCCGATTGCGTGAAGAGATACTGGGTGCTGAATGTTTTCAGACACTGAAGCATAGACATAATCGACACTAAAACGGTTGTCGGTTTCAGCAAAG
>NZ_JFHJ01000442.1:0-2556 GCF_003666285.1 Mesotoga sp. HF07.pep.5.2.highcov
AGGGCTGAGTTTCCTGATGTTTGCATAGATTCCTTCGATGTCACCGTATTCTTTGAGAAGCTTCTGGGCGGTCTTTATTCCGATTCCTGGAACACCGGGTATGTTATCCGACGGATCACCTGCGAGAGAAAGAAGAGCATGGAGCCTTTCCGGTTCCAGTTCATACCTGGACAAAACCTTCTCTCTGTCGTATACATCGAGATCGGTAAGACCCGTAACGAAACGCAAAATGTGAACCTTATCGTCCACCAGTTGAAGAAGATCCTTGTCGCCGGTTACTATAAGCACTTCGTCAACTTTATCACGGTACTTCTTCGCAGCCGTTGCAAGGATATCGTCGGCTTCGATTCCGGCTATCGAAAGAAACTTTATGCCGAAGGCCTCGACTAGTTCGGGAATGTCCTTGAGTTGTGCAACAAGGGCATCTGGCATAGCCTCACGAGTTGCCTTGTATGATTCGTACGCATCATGACGCTTCGTAGCTTCCTTTCGGTCAAAAGCGAAGATAGCATAGTCGCCATTCTTCATTCTCTCTCGAGTGAATTTCGACAACATCCTCGCCGTTCCAAAGAGAGCGTTTGTTGGTTCACCTTTGGAGTTTGTAAGAGTTACATCTATCCCGTAGTAACCACGGTAGAAGATTGCAGTTCCATCAAAGAGAAACAGTTTTCCGGGCATTACTCTGCCTCCAGTTCGTCGAGTAGCTCAACAGCCCTCCTGAAGTGAGGAATAACTATCGACCCCCCAACTATCAGTGCTATGTTGAGCGCTTCCATGATCTCTTCTCTACTGGACCCCGTTGCCTTGCATTGAATTATGTGATAAGCGATGCAATCATCACACCTGAGAACTGCCGAAGCCACAAGACCCATCAACTCTTTAGTTTTCGAATCCAGCGCCCCATCCTCGTAAACAGCGCCGTCCAGCGAGAAGAAACGCTTCGTATCTATGTTACCAGTTTCAAGGATTCTATTGTTCATCCTTTCTCGAAAACTTCTGAAATCTTCAAGTCTTCCCATTTTTCCTCCTAAAGTGAGATAGAGAATAGTCTCAATGCGTTGTTCA
Source organism: Mesotoga sp. HF07.pep.5.2.highcov (assembly GCF_003666285.1). Taxonomy (NCBI): domain Bacteria; kingdom Thermotogati; phylum Thermotogota; class Thermotogae; order Kosmotogales; family Kosmotogaceae; genus Mesotoga; species Mesotoga sp. HF07.pep.5.2.highcov. Next base: position 1,066 of record NZ_JFHJ01000442.1, read on the forward strand.
AGAGGCTTTCCGAACAGCTGATCGGCGAAATGTTTTTCTGATTCGCAATTTCTTCGATGACATAGCCGACGTAATAGGGCTCGTTCCGTTTACCTCTGAAAGGAACTGGCGGAAGATAAGGACAGTCGGTTTCGCAAACGAGTCTGTCAAGAGAGACTTCCCTTACGACCTCCCTGAGCTCTTCATTCTTCTTATATGTCAATGGTCCGCCGATTCCGAGGAAGAATCCCAGCTCCACGAACATTCTCGCATATTCTAAATCAGCGGAAAAGGCGTGAATTACTCCCTTGAAGTGCCCGGATTTTTTGAGTATCTCGTAAGCTTCGGAGTAGGCCTCCCGAACGTGCACCACGACAGGAAGATCCAGCCTGGCCGCCAGTTCAAGCTGTTCTTTGAAGGCTCTTACCTGGTCTTCAACAGGAGAAAGATTCCTGAAGAAATCCAGTCCTATCTCGCCAACAGCAACGGCTTTATCACTCAAAAGCAAAGATTCTAATTTGAGAAGACCCTGTTTATCTAGCCCGCCGCTGTCATGAGGATGAACTCCGGCCGTGAAGAAAGCATTTCGCAGGCCTTTCACGGTTCTGAAGGCCCTTTCGGAGTCCTCCACATTTGTCCCGATCTCAACAAGAAGAGATATGGTGTTGTCTTCAATTTGCCTGATTATTCTCTCTCTATCTGAATCAAACTGGGGAAAGGAGATGTGTGCGTGAGTGTCGACAAGCTTCAGTGAGGAGAAATCAGGCGTTGGCTCTGACATGAAAGATATCACCGTCCTTCACGATCTCCTCCTTGCCTACGATCTTCACCATGCCTTTTGCCTTTGCCTCCTGCATGTTCCTTACCGTCATGAACTCATCGTATGGTATCACTTCTGCCCTGATGAAACTCCTCTCCAGATCCGTGTGTATCTTCCCCGCAGCAGCCTTGGCCGGAGTATTTTTCTTTATTGTCCATGCCCTAACTTCATCCTCGCCGACGGTCAAGAAGGAAATCAGGCCCATGTGTTCATAGACCACTCTCGACAATCTCTCAATGCCACTTTCGGAGATTCCAAGCTCTTCCATGAAAATCCCCCTGTCCTCCTCGGATAGTTCCATGAGTTCGGACTCTATTTTTCCTGAAAGTTCAATGTGCGCGAAGTTTCTTTCACTTATCCTTTGAAGAAGGGTCTCACGCTCTGGATAATCATTTGCAGAAAACTGATCTTCATCCAGATTTATGGCTACGATTATCGGCTTCGCCGTGAAGAGGGCAAGCGAACCAAGTAGTTTCAAATCATCCTCAGCAAGTTCAAGTTGCGATGCGAAACTGTTCTCGTCGAAGCCCTTCTCGATGAGGTGGAGAAGCTCAGTCTCCCTTTCTTCGTCGGCAGATAGCTTTCGTTTCTTCTTCGCTTCTTCAAGTTTTAAGAGTCTGCCCTCTACTACTTCCATGTCTCTTACGAGAAGCTCGGTCTCAATCGTCTCCAATTGCTTGACGGGAGTGTAG
>NZ_JFHJ01000722.1:0-9017 GCF_003666285.1 Mesotoga sp. HF07.pep.5.2.highcov
GCGATTATATCACTCCGACCTGGCCGACAGGTCCGTCAAATTCTGGACTGTTCCGACAATAGCAAGAAGAGCCGTCCTTGGAAGAGACGCGAAAAATGGGACAGACGTCAGGAACCCGTCAGTCCCCTATTCGAAATGTTACGGGATGACAATGTCAGACGATTATGCGATTCTTTTTGTAGGGGCGAACGGCTGTTCGCCCGTGAGTGGATTTCAGTGCAGGCTAAAGGGATGACAGAAGAGGCGCTCATCAGAGAAGACCCTAGGGGTTGACTACCCTTCACGTCATCCTGACAATGTTCCTGGTCAGGATCCCTGTGTCTCGCGACAAACAGGACCAAAGGAACCAATCAGGCCCTATTTTCGACAGTGTTACTACTACCTGTCATCCTGACAACGCTCCTGGTCAGGATCCCTGCCCCTCGCGAAAAAATGAGACGCTAACATCCTGTCAGTCCCTATTTTCGCTTACCTCGATTGGCGGGCATCGTTCTTTAGCGCAGAGCTTCTCTTAGAACAGGATGCTGAAACATGTTCAGGCGTAGAGAGGACAATCGCGGGACATCTAGGGCTGTTCAGTCCTTATTTTGGCTTACATCGTGCAGCGGTTTCTATGATCCGACCTTCGCGCCCCTCAGGAAGTTAATCAGAGCGTGCTTGATCAAGAACTTATGTGATACATATGTATCATCATAAATCACCTAAGTGATACAATACTATTGAGGTGATTGAAATGAAGACGGTTAATGTTAGAGATATTCGAAACAGGTTCAGCGAGATTGTTGACAGAAATGAAGAACTCTTGATTTTAAGGCGTGGGGTTCCGGTGATGAAGATATCACCAGTCTCTAAGGAAGACTTAATGAAATACTATCTTTCAAAGGCACAAGAAGAAGCAGAAAAGATCGGGCTAAGTGAAAAAGAGGGGCTGCAAGTTCTAGACGAGCTGAGAAAAGAGATGAAAGATGAAGGTCGTTATTGATACGAATGTTGTGATTTCGGCGGCTCTCGGTTCCAGAACTTGTAGCAAGGCCGTTATTAAGGCACTAGACCAGGGGGTAATCGAGCCGCTGATATTTGTGCAGGAGCTACGAAGCCTCATAAAGAAACTAAAAGGGAAGGAAAAGTACAGGCACATTGAATTAGAACACCTCTCCAATTTCATAGACTATTTTATAACGATGGTTGAGATTGTAGATGACTACAGGTTGCTTCCTTACAGCAATAATTTTCCCGACAATCATTTCATTTCATTGGCGGCAGCACGAAATGCTTTGCTTATAACCGGCGATAAACTTTGCCTTGAAAGTCCACTAACTGGGAATGTAAATTGCAAGACGCCAGCCCAATATCTGAGTGAATCTTTTTGATGCTCCATTACGCGTAAAAGGGACCCCAGGAGCCGATAAGTCCTATTTTCGCTTACAGTGCTCAGCGGGTTTTTCGTTCTTTAGCGAACAGCGGATCTTTTACACGAGATCCCGTGCAGGTGCATCACGGGATGACAGCCCTGCCCGTCATCCTGACAATGCTCTTGGTAAGGATCCCGGTTCTTCCTCCTGCACAGAGGTTTTATTACTCCGACCTGGCCGACAGGTCCGTCAAATTCTGGACTGTTCCGACAATAGCGACAAGAGCCGTCCTTGGAAGGACGCGAAAATGGGGACAGACGCTAGGATCCCGTCAGTCCCTATTTTCGCTTACGGCATTCAGCTTGCAGCCAAAGCGGATCTTTTACGCGAGATCCCGTGCAGTAGACACTATGTCATGACGGTCTAGGTTATTAAGAAGTCGTCACATACTGTCATTCTGACGATGCTCGTGATCAGAATCCTGAACTCAGGATCGAAAGAACGTTCCGCTGCAACTCAATGAAAACCCAGTGTATCAGAGGTTTTGAGAAGGTCACCGATTATCTTCACTGTTTCAACCGCATCGTTGAACTGAATCCCTTTGGCATAGCTGTTTTCATTTTGATACTTTTCCCAAAGTCTTTTCTGGTACTCAGAGTCAATGAGTTCGTAGACAACGCTTTCGTAATGAGCTAGTATACTCGATGATCCTCGTCTACGCGCGGTGTTTTCAATTGCTTTCTTTAGTGTGGGGGTGGAGATTTGGTCTTTCTTCAGTCTGAAAAGCGTGTGAACGTCGTACAGGTCTCTAGGACGAGAACTCAAGACACTTCTTCTCAAGATAGTTTCGTATTTCTCGGCGAGTATCGTTTCCAATGTATATGCTTTTATGACGATTACCTCTTCTCCGAAGATTGAGCGATACTGGTAGTCAATTTCTCCGGGAGTTATAGCATCTCCAGTTGTCATGTCAATTCTCATTGGAATTCTGATTCGACCCAATCTTGCTTCCAAGGAAACACGGAAGTTGTTGTATTCGTCTTCCTCGCGGATTGTCACTATTCGCTCAAATTTGAAACTAACCCCGTCATCAACCGCTGTGTCGATTATTTCGGTCACAACTCTTTTGAGCGTATCTTCTTTCATTGAAAGGTTCTTGACTGTAGTATCCATATCTATTGTCGTTCTCTGCCCAATACCTAGAATAGATGCGATTAGAAGCCCACCTTTCAATATGAAGAACTCTTTGTATGAGGACCTAGCCACTCGCTCAATAAATCTTTCGAACATGAACATGTGAAGAATCTCTCCCGCCTTCAAGTCTTTCTCTGCGGCGATTTTACGAATCTCGTTTTTCAGCTTTTCCGGGTTTATCAGAGCAGAACCTCCGTATAAGTATGCAAGAGATCTTCAACTCCCAAAATGCGAGAGTATTTCGATAGTCTCGAAATATCATGCGTGCCCCTGAAGTAAGATCTCAAGGCATTCGAGACGATCTGAATATCAAACTCGTCTTTCTCCTTTAGCAGATCGCAGATGGTTCTTTCGGAATCGTAAGATCTTACAGTGCTTCCAAAAGGAGACTTAACACTGGCCAAACCCAGGTTAAAAAGCGACCGTTTCACGTAATGGAAGACCAGATCACTGCGCTCTTTCGAAAGATGCGTTACGTTTGATCCCTGAGGTACAGTAATGTGGTATTTGGATGGTGCCCGGTCTGAGAGACCGAGTAGATAGAGGGATGTTGTGTGAGAGAAGACACAGGATTTGCACCTCATCTGGAGTATCTTGTACTCATCTATTAATCTTTCTGATAAGACGTACACCCCCCGCGAGACCTTCTCAAGCTGTCCCAACTCAAGAAGCCGTCTTAGCTTTTCCTTTCTAATTCCCTCTGCTACGACATCACAGGTTTCAACAAAACCATTGTTTTCGGCAGCGATTTGTTTGATCTTTTCAAACTCATTCATCGTTTCACCTTCTGTACTAACGTGCTTTAATAATATCATATTAACGCACGTTAGTACAACTGGGTTTTATTTGACGTCAGGTGAGGCTACTATATGCCATTTGACATGATGCGCCGTAAATCACCTTCGGATACAATGCCGGAAAAGAACTTTTCAAGAAGTGATGCTGCTGTGTGGCAAGCCTGCCAGGCCAACCGTCATGGGTCCACCGGCTAAGAACCGCTGGCCGCTTGCTAGAAGACACTAATCGCTTGAAGAGCAAGGCAACAAGAAGAATGAGATCCCGTGCAGAGGCCCTGAACAGGAACGCTTCAGGGCAGGCTCTACGGGATGACAGTTTTACTCCCTTCACGTCATCCTGACAACGTTCCTGGTCAGGATCCCTGCCCCTCGCGGCGTTTCCGAAGTGTCCTCAGATTGTCATCCCGAACTTGTTTCGGGATCCGGTTTTGATCCTCTCGGAAAACGGTGGACCGTTGCCTGACAACGAAGCCTTCACAGCGTTCAGCGGGTTTTTCGTTCTTTAGCGAACAGCGGATCTTTTACACGAGATCCCGTACAGGAGCACTACGGGATGACGGCACGAGGGCGTTGGCTTGATGACAGTGTCACTCCCTTCACGTCATCCTGACAATGCTCCTGGTCAGGATCTCGATTCATGCGGAAAAAACGGGACAGACATTAGGAGAATCGTCACTCCTTTTTTTCTCGCCGCTAATAGAGAAACCCGAAGAGGAACAGCGGGATGATGTTCTCGAATCCGATTTCGATACCATCGCGCAGTACGAATCCGTTTGAGGAATCCTTAAGCTGGCGTCTTCCTTTGTCTGGACCACCCACTTCAAAAGTTATCTCCTTGTTTTTTTCTTTCAGGGTGAAGTCACCGCTGGCAGGCACGCAAATCCCCAGATGACCGACTTGCGAAACGAAGAAGGCTTCGCGTATCGTTCCCATGTTTGCCTCAAGATTCCATTGCGGTAGGCCGAGAGCATAATAGAGATTGGTTTCACCGAGAAAGACTTTTGAACCGCTGCGCATTCCTTTTATTCCTCTTCCGCATGGAAGGACTCTTTTCAGAACTCCTGCCCTCTCGAGAGAATCTAGATAGGTGTATAAGGTGACTTTGCTTATTCCTAACTCCTTACAAAGCGACTCGGGAGAGATTGAAGGAACAACACTGGTTGCCACAAAGGCGATGATCTTTTTAATGATTGTTGCTGCCTCGCCTCTCAGCGAGTCTTGCTCTACAACATCTTGATAAATCGCTTTGTCCAGAGTGTTTAGTATTCTCTCGTAGTAAGAACCGTACGAAAGCCGAAAAGGGTACGAACCGGCTCTCAAGTACTCCCTGAACAGCTCCAGCGGATGTAGCTTCTGAAGCTTTCTGCTGATATTTATGTGATTCTCGAGGAGCTCAGTAATGCTTACTGCGGGAAAGTTTTCGCCTTTCTCCAGATTGAGGAATTCTCTGAATGAGAGATGCCTTAGTTCACTCAATACCGCCCGCCTTGAAAGGTCTGCGGTCCCTTTCATTACGGAGTATCTAGAGCTGCCCGAGAAGTGAATCTGCTTTCCCGGATACGAATCATGTAAGGCCTTGATATCATTTGCCCATCCTGGCTGTCTATGAGCTTCATCTACCACTAACGTCTTTCCGCCAAGCTTGAAGAACGTGTCTCCTATGGCATATATTCCCTCTCTGAGAACTAAGGGATTATCCCCGGAGATGTATAGAAAGCCCTTCTGTCCTTTCTCAAGGATCTTCTGCAGAAGCATAGTTGTCTTTCCACAGCCTCTGGCTCCCACGATTCCCAGAAGTGGATCATTCCAATCAATAAGCTCATATGCATAACGCTTGAACTCTGTAGGAACAGAACTGAAAAGTCTCTCCTGGATCTCAAAAAAAGGTTGAAGGTCTACCATGGCGCACCTCCATTTAGTTCATTACATTATACCATTCTAGCGATTCGAGTTTAATATACTTTACCGACTAATGAATAGGACTCCATTTTCTGCGAAAGAGAGAGAATAGGAGAGAAAGGGATACAAGAGAGATAGAGAGACAGAGAGAGAAAAAAGAGAGAGGGTGAGAGAATGAGAGGACGAGACTGAAGAGATGAGATCCCGTACAGGAGCACTACGGGATGACAGTTTTACTCCCTTCACGTCATCCTGACAATGCTTCTGGGCAGGATCCCTCTCTCCCGCGAAAAATGGGACAGACGCTAAGATCCCGTCAGTCCCTATTTTCGCTTACAGCGTTAATCGGTTCCTAGCACGTCATCCTGACAATGCTTCCGGTCAGGATCTCTGTCCCTCGCTTTCTCTTGAGCGAAGCGAACTATCGACAATGCTCTTTCTCGAATGATCTTTTATCTGAGAGGTTCGAATTGTTTTTGAACGGTGAACTGTGAACCTTTCCATTTAATGATGATAAGATTGTTCATATCTAGGGTTTTGAGGTGATGTATGGATAGAGAGACTGTGAAGCTTACGCTTTTGGCCGAGGCGCTTGAGATGAACTGGAATTCTTACACTGTATACGAGCCGCTCGCCGAGCTAGACTCCTTTTTGGACAAAGATACAGCCGTGAAGTTGGCCGAGGCTTTGAAGAGCGGGTTTATGCTGGAAGTGTCTGTTGAAGAAATTATGGATGACGGGTTCTTCAGAGGTTATGTTGCCGGACTCATGCTCCACGACGACTCAATTTCTCTCCAAAAGAGAGAGGAGATAGCGAGAATTCTTGAGGACAATCTTCTTTCGGTTTTGAAGAGCGCAGACGAGTCGTTGCCGAGTGTTGACAAGTTTTATGGAAAAACCGGAGACTACGATAAGAGATTCTTTCCTCTCTTCGGGGATAAGGATAAGGCGAGATCGAAATCAAGTCTGAGGGAGAACCTCAGTCTTTTCTGGTATTACAGCAAAGACAGCTACTATATCCCTCTGATCCTTTGGGGAAATGAACTGGCCTCTTTTCTTTGCGAGAATGTAGATAAGCAGGGGCTTAAAAGTGAGACTACCGAGAAGCTAAAGAAGATCATGGTTTCAGTTGAAGCCTCTTATCCGATGAGCGAGGCTGTTCGGTCGCTCGTGGGTTTTCAGGTTCCCAAAGCCGAAAGCGATACTTCTTCTCAGCTTCCAATGCTTTCTCTGATCATGAACAAGAATGTAGGAGCGGAGGAAATCGTGGAGCTGATTGAAAGCATTACTCAGTATTCAGTCGTGAACTTGATGTATGCTCCTGTTGCCATGAATAGAAGCGACATTGCCGAAGAGAGGGAGCGGGCAAGAGAAATCGTCTTTCGAGTCTTTGATTCGCTTGAAAATTCGATTCTAGCTTTTGTTTTGAACGGTGGGGACGAGTTGACTATAAACGGCTTTCTTTACCAGATAGTCTTGCAAAATGATTTTTCGAAGCTTTTCGATAGATTGACGTCTCTTATGGAGATGCTCAAGGCAGAGTTTGCAGACGCAGCATTATTGGCTGTTGCAAGCGCGCTTATAGATAAAGAGGAGACGAAAGAAAACGTCGAGAGTTTTATTGAGTATTTGAAGGCTTTCAGGCATTCCTTCGGACTTGTGACGGCAGGGTTTCTGCTATCTAGTAAGTACGAACTGGAAGACAATTCCTTCGCGACTGAGATAAAGCGTGATGGCAAGCCCGATGAAACGGATTATTACTTACTTCTAGAATTGGCGCGAGACTTTCTTGACGATCTTGAACTGGCTTATCAGGAGATGATAACCGACTACGATCATATGGGCGATCTCGAAGACGTTTTCGAAGAGCTGGAAGAGATTACGGAGCCTTGTTTTGTTTCAGCCGACGACTCGGAGGAAGTGGAGTATTCTCGAGTGCCTATGTACACGCTGATAAACGCGGTGATGAGAAACAACGATCTTGATGATGCAATCGAGGCGATTGCGGCCTATTGCGACAGGTACATCTTCAACTTCGAATTCGTGAATACTCTTCTGTATATGCCCTCAAAAAACATGGATAAGGTCATGCAGCTCCTTCTTTTCTCGGGAGAAATGGCCGTTGGTTTCATAGATGACATTGCTGACCAAGACGACGAAGCTTACTTAATGAGTAAAGAGGAGAGTCCTTCCAACAGGGAGTATCTAAACCTTATAGAGAAGTATGTCGAGAAGCTGATCTACGACAAGAACTACAGGGAGGCATCAAGGGTTATAGAGGCGATCGATCCATATGTAAATCCCGAAGATCTCGATAACCTTTTCACCAGTATGACAATCGTTCGCTGGAGGACTAAGGACTTCGAAAACTTGAGAATAATGCTCGAAGCTATAAACGAGGAAGACGATCCCAAAGCGTTAGTCGTAAAGGCGCTCATGAATTACTTTAACAAAGAGGTCGACGCGGCGGAAGGAATCATTATCGATATTCTTCAAGAGCTGCCTGACTTCATTCAGTATCTTCTCGAAAATGACGAACCGGATGAAGAGGACTTTGACAGGGCTGACGATGGCGACGTCAGGTCCCAGAAGAAGATCGACGCTAAGCTCTTAGCAGAAGAGTTCAGAGAAGACTGGTTCAAGCTCAAGGGCGGTAAGGACTGGCTCAAGAAAGTCCAGAGGGTCTTTGATGAAGTGAGCTAGCTCCTGATAGACACTCACGCAGAAGTGAGGCTGGGAAAAGCATCCCAGGAAGTGATGCCCGGAAGACCATCCGGGGAAGTGATGCCCGGAAGAGCATCCGGGGAAGTGATGCGCCGAAAAGCATCGGCGGTCGCAATGCACTGTGGAGCATCAGTGGACGCAAGGCTGGCTTCGCCAGGTCGCAATGCCCGCTTCGCAGGGATGAAGAACCAACTGAAATAAGAGATTCGACGCAAGGCGCCGAAAAGCATCGGCGATCAATTAAGAAGTGATGCTGCTCCGCAGGAAGTGATGCCCGGAGGATTATCTGGGGAAGTGAGGCCGACTGCGTCGGGAAGTGATGCTGGCGCTTTCGCGCCAGGAAGCTGAACTTCAAAAGAAAATGACTGCGCGACAGTACTTGAATGGTGAATTTTCAGATGATATATTATCCTCAGTTCATTTTGAGGAGGATAGATGATGGACATTGAGAATCTTCAAATTTGGAAGCTTGTAACAAACGGTGAACTTCCCTTCAAGATAGAGCCCCTAAGATAATGGAGGTATTGACATGAGTATTGGAGTAAAGTCGATAAAGAGCTGTAAACCATATCAGTTAATACTTGAGTTCAGTAACGGGGAAGAGAGAGCGATAGATCTTGAGGGAATATTGAACAAGGGAAAGTTCTCGGAGCTACGAGACCCGAAAGTTTTCTGCTCGGCTTGTATCAGCTTTGATACTATTCAATGGTCCAATGGACTGGACATCTGCCCAGAGTACCTCTTTGATCATTCAAGGCCTATAGCAGCACTTCGTTGAGAAAACAGGATATGAATTGAAGAAACATGATAAACGCTCTTCGAAAGAGCGGGAAAGCGATTCTTTTTCTTACTTTCAGGAGCGTAATCAGAAGTCGACTATTAAGAAGATGGTGTTCCTTTTATCCGATTGAAGCATCAACAATCTGTCTCAAAGATTCTTGTATACATTTCTGCGATGTCCGACATGCAGAATAGTAACTGACTTATCTTGCTAACAAATCTCATAGATAATCCGATAATCACCAGCTCTTATCCGCCATCCCTCTCTTCC
>NZ_JFHJ01000287.1:0-2857 GCF_003666285.1 Mesotoga sp. HF07.pep.5.2.highcov
TTCATAAGGGCTGCTAGATCACGAGGTGTGAGCGAAAAAACCATCATGCTGACACACGTAAGAAGGAATGCGCTTATTCCTGTAGTTACAGTGGGAGGAGAGCTCTTCGCTTCGCTTTTCGCAGGGCTCGCATTTGTTGAGACTATTTTTGCAAGGCCCGGAATCGGACGGCTGCTTACGGAAGCAGCAATAAGTTTTGAAGTTCTCACGCTCTCTGGTCTTGTTCTTCTTATTGCTGCCGTAATGCTGCTCGTGAATATTGTCGTTGATATTATTTACTCTTATTTAGATTCCAGAATCCTTCTCTGGGATAATGGCAAGAGCGAACGGGCAGAATGATAGTATTAGAGCTTTATGTAGAATTCCCGAGCATTGAAGCAAACAGTCTGAAAATCAGATTCTTTTCTTGCATGGTGGACGTACAATGAACTTTAGGGGGTGAGATCTATGAAGAAAGTCTCTCTAGTCCTGTGTCTTTTGCTCGCCGGGTCCTTATTACTTGGAAGTTTTTCTGTAGGATTGATAAATGTCGCAGCCAAAACGGAATCCCTTTCAAATACTCCTCTTTCCGGCTTCGTAGGAGTAGATGTGCTAGGTATTGACCTGCGCTATGATGTAGGACTTCTGTACCTTGGAGCGGCGACTCCGTTTCTATTGTTCACTCTTTCGGAAGATACAGGAGTGAAGTCTTCATTAATAATTCCCGGAATTGCATGGTATGGTTACATTGGATTGAAACTCGATTTTGGCGTTTTCTATTTTAGGGGGGATATCGGTCACACATTTGCTTTCGGCGAACAACTACAGCTCGGATTTTCACCTTTAAGACTTGGGTTTGGAATGAACTTCAGTCCCAGTTACTACATAGAGCTAAGCATCGATACTGTTCTGCAGAAATTCAACGAGACAATCGGGAAGATCTTTGACTTTAAGATAGGTTACAGATTCTAGAAGATCAAAAGAGGTGTTCAGAGATGAAGAGATCTATTGCAACGGCCATTTTAGTAGCTGTGCTGGCAATCTCTTGTCTTTCCAGAAATCCAACGATTGAGGCTTACAGAGAGCATTTCTACTCGATCAACTTCATGGATGTGGAAAACCTAAGTGTAAAACTAACTACGGAAAAAATCGATATCTCGAGGAATGAGAAGCAAATGCTCAATGATGGCGATATTCTCGTCTACCTTACCAATGAAGATAGGCTTGGAAAGATGGTAATACTGGAGCTTGACAAGAATGAGAGCGGCACGCTCATGTTTGATTTTGTCACGTATGATAAGGACGGAAAGATCTTCGTTGAAAAGAAAGATGTCAAATTTCACTCCTCATATGTTTTTGATTTCGACAAAGGCATATTCCCTAAAGAGATAGAAGGGGTCAAACTGTGGTGGCACAGCATTGATGACATTGAAATGTACCTTGTTCCATGGGCCCCCACGAAGCTCTTGAAGTATCCCAATGCTGAAATGAACTGACCAGCGGAACATTAGTTCGAGAAGACATTTCATAGGGTCAGCAGATTCGTTCTAGAATTCAAGCTGGATGAGAAATGTCGGCACCAGCTTCATGGTGGCGTCAACAAAGAAGTCGCCACGCAGGCTTATTGGAAGCCCCAGTTCTCCACCTACGAGAACTCTGCCAAAATCAGTCTTGAATCCATAACTAGCACCGGCGCCGGCAAGCATTAGACATTCCATCTCTCCAAGATGAATCAAACCTTCGACGCCACCGTGAACTCTCCACGAAGCAATGTCTTTGTAGAGGTAGAAACCGGGAACTAGTACGATCGAATCTGTAGCAAAGATCACTCCTGCCTTCACCTGAAATCCAAGAAGCCATGTATCAAAATTTACGGCCGCAAAAGGCTCGAAATGGCCATGAATCTTCACTCCGATACTGAAATCTACACCGATTATCGACACCGCAAGGATCAATACTAAGAACACACAAATCATCTTCGTCAATCCGATCACCTCCAAAACAATCAATTCTACCTTAAGTTACGGAGATAATTTCCAGAGGTCGTTGAGTCAATATTCACCAATAGCGCTGAAAAGCGAGCATGTTCAAATTGGAGTGGTAAAATTGGCCTGAAGTTCGGGAGCTTCGATAAGTTCACTTTTCAACGATGCAGAAGAATTGGGCTTGCAGTTTTTGATTCTCGAGGTGGTACGGATGTCGAAAATCGCGATTATAGGTGGTGGAATTGGGGGGCTTGCTGCAGGATGTTATGCCCGAATGAATCGTCTTGAATCGGTGATAATTGAGAAGTCAGATAAACCGGGAGGACTTTGTACATCGTGGGGCAAGGGTGATTATATATTTGACGGCTGCATACGTCATCTTGCTGGGCTTAAGCCAGGCACCCCACTCAACAATATGTGGAAAGACATTGGAGCGATGCCTTCCGGTATCTACTTTCCCGAAGAACTGGTGAAGGCGGTAGACGAAAAGGGTAACGAACTGACAGTCTTCTACGATCTGGAAAAGCTTGAAGCCGAAATGAAGAGAATCTCACCAGAGGATTCTGAGCTTATAGAAGACTACGTAAAAGCTATACGCAGGCTTTCCAACACTGACCTGATGGAGGTAGGCTTCTGGGGCTTCCGAGACTGGTTGAGGAATATCTCAGTATTGATTAAGAATAGAAAGGTTTCGAAATACTCCATGCTTTCATTCGCGCAGAGGTTCAAGAGTCCTGTTTTGAGAGAGTTCTTTCCTGTAATCCAGTACGGATGGGCAAACATTCCACTAACTTTGAATCTAGGAGTGGTGGCGGGATCGGCGGGAAAGAGATACGGACGATATCTCGGCGGTTCGTCCGAATTCATAAAGTCGGTGGCGGACAGATATACTT
>NZ_JFHJ01000489.1:0-1504 GCF_003666285.1 Mesotoga sp. HF07.pep.5.2.highcov
TGCCTCTCAAAATATCTTCGGTCTCTCTCTATGAGAACGTCGAGTATCGCGCTGTCGACTGAGCCCCGGGCGGCGATCTTGCCCCCTTCGTCAAACTCCATGTTGAAATACCTTTTTGCTACTAAATCTATCAGGCAGTTGGCGGGACCTGTGTCGAAGGCTTTCATGTCTTCAAGCTTCTCGGCCACATAGCTAACGTTCGCTATACCACCTAAATTTACTGCGTAGATGCCGCTTTCAAAATAGATCCAGTCGAAATAAGGAATGATAGGCGCTCCCTCACCCCCGAAGACCATGTCCTTCTTCCTGAAATCAAAGACCACCGGAAGGCCAGTCTCGGACGACACGATGTCCGCTTCACCAATCTGAAGAGTGGCATGCACTGCGGGATCGTGGTAAACGGTTTGTCCGTGGTAAGCGATTGCGTCAACCTTGACTTCCGTTCCATTTAGAAAAGACTTGATTGCATCCGCATGTCTTTTCCCGATGAGGAAGTTCATCGAATTGACTCTGTCCACACCAGAAAGCGAAGGGTCGAAAGTTTTCACTATTTCATCGTGGAAACTCGACTCGAACTGAACGGAAGAGTGCTCGAGAAGCTTCACCTTCATGGACTTTCCGCTCCCGGAACAATTAACAATTGCAAGCTCCAAACCGTCGGCCGACGTTCCCGACATGACTCCGAGAATGCTTCTTGTTCCGCTGGAGAGAAGATCTCTTATCTCATTCCAGATCATCCGAGGCTCCCGAAGACAAGGTTGTGCAGGCGTCTTCTGATCTGCTGAATCTGCGGTATCGTATCCCGCCTGCTGATATTGGTTCGGTTGGACAGCATAATAACGAATAGTCCCGTAAGTGGATCGACCCAGATCGACGTTCCGGTAAAGCCGGTGTGTCCAAAAGCCTCTTCTCCAAGCATGTCACCTGCACTGGAACCTCTTGCAGGTGCCATCCAGCCTAGATGCCGTTTGCTTTCACCTATCGATACTGTTTCAGATATGAACGTTTCAAAGACCCTGGAAGGTACCAGTCTAGCATACATAAGACTGGAGACGAACTTGAAAAGATCTTCAACCGATGAAAAAACGCCGGCATTTCCGCTCACTCCACCGAGATAATACGCAAGTTCGTCATCCGGCAACCCTCTTAGAACCTTTCCTTCCCGTTCGCTTGTCGGCGCCACGTGATCTAAGCTCTTCGGCAGATATGTGGTCGAATTCATCCCGAGCGGTTCGAAAATCTGTTGTGAACAGAACTCGTCGAATTTCACAGAAGTGACTTTCTCTACAATGGCCATGAGAGTTATGAAGTTCAGGCATGAATAGTTTATCTGTTCCATCGGCGAGGTTTCAGGTTCGAGATCTATGATTGATTTCAGCAATTCACGTCCCTTAAACTCTCGCCATGCCTCGGAATATGGCTGCATACCTGAAGTGTGCGTGAGCAGATGGAAGATCGATATCGCCTTCTTCGACTCCGGAACATCGAAGAAATCTCCGAGCGT
>NZ_JFHJ01000567.1:0-1018 GCF_003666285.1 Mesotoga sp. HF07.pep.5.2.highcov
GCCTATAACCTTCGAAGGCCGGCGAAACTAATTTATTCAAGAGAAATAGACATCCAGACAACTTCGAAGCGTCATCCCATAAAGTCTCACTATAAAGTTGCCCTTGAAGGAAAGAAAATCAAAGCGATGACGATAAAGGCATACATGGATATGGGAGCGTATGCAACCCTTACTCCGATAGTTATCTTTAGAACGCTTGTTCATGCGGCCGGAGCTTACGAAATAGAAAATGTTGACGTCGATGTTTATGCAGTTTATACTAACAAAGTTCCTCCGGGAGCCTTCAGAGGTTTCGGTTCTCCTCAAGTTCTCTTTGCGGTTGAGAGCATGCTGGATGATATTGCTGTCCAGATGGGGTTCGACCCAATGGAGTTCAGAGAAATTAACACTCTTAGACCGGGTTCCAGGACCTCTACCGATCATCTGTTAGTTAACAGCGTTGGTGCTCCAGAGACTCTTTCAAGAGTTAAGAAGGCTTCGAAATGGAAGGAACTTGTGAAAGAGACGGAGGAATTCAATAAGTCTAGTGAAGAAGTAAAAAGAGGGGTTGGTCTCTCTCACATCTTCTATGGGGTCAGCCTCGGTGCAGGAGGTCAGGCTCTCGACAAGTCCGGCGCACACGTGCTGATAGACAGGGATGGTTCTGTCGAAGTGAGGATTGGCGGAACGGAAATGGGTCAGGGTGCTAAGACGGTGATCTCAATTATCGCGGCGGAAGAATTGGGGCAGAGCATAGACAAGATTGTTGTTCATCAACCGGATACCGCCTTCGTTCCAGACAGCGGGCCCACAGTCGCATCGAGAACCACCATTTACTCCGGGAACGCGGTGAAAAACGCCTGCGCTTCTTTGCGGGAGAAATTGGCCCCTGTGTTCTGTGAACTCACCGGTAGCCCGCTCTCATCTGTGAGATTTGAAGAAGGGTTTGTTTATGGCGAAAGTGGGAAAAAGTTGTCATTCGATGAAGTAGTCGAACATGCCTACAAGAGAAATGTGAAACTTTTCGAAACAGGCTGGT
>NZ_JFHJ01000620.1:0-4733 GCF_003666285.1 Mesotoga sp. HF07.pep.5.2.highcov
GAAGTCGGTGGGAAGGACTACACTCTTAATGAGTACGAGGTCAGGAGACTCCAAACTGGCTTATCTAAGAACAATGGATGAGTTCCTTCATGTTTTGGAAAGTAAATTCGAGCGGCCCAAATCTGACATGGCCACTACAGGAAGAAGTGATACTTCTGAACCCAGCTTATTATTGAAGAACTGTTTCTCGCGAATTCTTGGTCTGCGTATACCCAAATCAGCACAGTATTTGCCTTTCATCCGACAATTGCGCGAAAAGCAAACCAGCATTTAAGATCGAAACACAGGATGATTCAGATAGAACCCCTTCTCATGGGTCCTATTCATCAATGACAGGGCAGCCAATTTTGACCGGCGTTTCTAGCAATTCTATTTCAGAAGCTGCAAAGTTTTCATCACATCTCTACCCCGGAATCCATTCCCCAGGATTCTAGATCTGTAACATCGAATATTGCGCCGTTGTGAGAGGCCAGCCGCCTGGGTTCTTCAATGCCGTTGAATCTTGAGAGCTGCTCCCGAGTGAAGACAAGCAGGCCTACCAAATATTTTCCCGAGTTCGGCGGTTCCATGTGGAGAGTCTGCGAGAATATCTCTAGTCAGTTCTCGTCCGGCACCATGGGGTTGACCCTGATGATAACCGTTTCTCCAAAGAACAAGCTCGATCACGTGGTAAACCTCCCCTTCTACTGCAACATATGCTTTTTCGCCATCATGACTTTTCTATCTTCAAGCCCGTCAACTATTGTTCCACTATTGCTATCGGTTCAACGCCCGGAATTTCGCGAACACTTCGCGGAGAGCCTTTGCATTACTCGGATGTCAGCTCCCTCCCAGCGAGATGCATCCCGGCCTGGCGAGAGTCGTTCTGCCGCCTGTTTAGTCGGGAAAAGTCATAGACCTTTCCATCGACTGCAACGTAACTTTTCTTTTTATTCTTTTCCATCATAAGTCCGGAGTTCATCGAGAGTTACTACGAGTAGGCCGATCGACTCGAGATTTTCTGTCTTAGATTCCTTGCGTGGGGAAGTAATTTCAGCTCGCAAGTAAACGCCTGCACCGAAGAATAAAGAGCCATGTGGTTGCCGGTAGACCAAAGCCTCAACGGCTGTAAATCGAAAAATGAACCACGAATTGCAACATGAGCGGTTTGACTTGACGTTGAATCTCGATAGGGCTGTAGAAGTGAATACTGGGCTGATCTCAGAAAATGTAGAAAGGTCAAGATCTTTGCGAAAAATATCCGTGGATCTCCCAAAAAACGATATTCCGGAAATCACAGCACCGGCAGTATCAACGTAAGAACAAATCTATCCTTCTCAAATAAACCTCCTTCTCACCTTGACGGATCCGTAGATCGCTTCCGTAAACGAAATTCTCGCCTGAACCTCTCGGAAGTTTTCATGATTTTTGGAAGTTCTGCAGATTGAAGGAAATGGTGTTTGCAAAGGAAAGCGCATACAACCTGGATCAATCGATACTGCCTTACCTCAAAACTTACACAAAAAAACAGAGGGCCCTTGTGGGCCCTCTGGGTTGTTTATCAGTAGTAGATAAGTTCTAGAAGTAGATAAAACGCGTTTATAGTTTCGTATTGCTCGTCTATCTCCCAGTAGTAAAGGTCGAAGGTACCGTCTTCATAAACTTCAAATTGAGCATATACTTCGGCGGGAATCCCTCCTAGGTCAAATGTTCCGTAGAATTCAACTATATTGAGATCGTCAGTTGAAACGAAAAAGTCCCAGTGTGGTTCGTAGAAGAAGCCATCGAATGCCTCGCCCAGGGTCATCCAGTTGTAGTAAACATCGAAATAGGAGTTTTTGACTTCGGTGATCTTGGAGTCCAGTATCGAAGCAAGCAGCGTGTCGATAGCTTCATCGTCCTGGGAGACATCGTCTATTCCCAGATACGCAATTTCGAAAGTGCGTTCATCCAAGTTCACAGTGAATTGGAAAACCGTTTCTATAGTTTCATCTTCCTCGTAAAGAAAGCCAATGTACTCAACGACATCCTGATTGTCGGCGGTAACGAAGTAATCCCAGCTCCCATCTGAGAAATAGGTGCTGAAAGACTCGCCGATTATCTTGTCGGGATAATCGTAAAAATAGCCTTCCTTAACTACTGAGATTGCGACGTCTGCCCGCTCAGGCAGGAAGATCTTTTCCAGGAACGCAAACTGATTACTGTTGTCCTGAGGAACACCGTTGATCTCCCAGTAATTCATTATGAAGGTTGAATCTTCCTCCTTGACTAAGAAGCGCATCTTCACTGTTGCCGCTTCACCATTTTCATCAAGATAATTGCCGCTGAACTCGACAATGTTTTCGGTTCCCTCTTTAGAATATTTCCACCTGGGCATTTCAAAGAACGCTTCAAATGATTCACCGATCAAATTGTCTGGAAAGTTATTGAAAGTTCCCTCTGTGACAATGCTTATGAACCTTGCACTGTCCTGAGGCAATAGCCGTTGCGCAAGAGCAATACTTGAAACCGACAATACCAATAACAACAGAATAGTCAACTTTTTCATGAAAACAACCTCCTTTAATCTCTCCCTTTTTTCACTTTGAATCTGTTTCAATCCAATCTTGTGTCAGTAAGAAATGCCGAACCTCTGGATCCTGTTGCCCGATTGCTCAAGCACAAACACTGAGCCATCATAACTGAAATAGAGGTCAATCGGTCTCGTAAACAAACCGCTCGCCGTTCCTGAACCTCCCCACTCGAAAAGGAAGCTGCCCTTCGGGTCAAGAACAACAACCATATTATTCATTTTATTTATGTAGTGAAGATTACCAGAGCTATCGATTGTTGACCCTCCGGGTTGCCCCCATTTTCCGCTATAACCGGAGCCCCATTCAGCAACAAAGTTTCCCTCGGGATCATACTTCTGAATTCTTCTCACTATATCGTCCGAGATGTATACGTATCCATTGTTGTCAACACTGAGACCAGATACTGTTGCAAGATTCCCGGGATTCATTGCATCAAACATCCCGACTTTTGCTCCCACAGTAAGTATAAGTGTTCCTTCATTGTCGAATACCTGAACTCTTTGATTGAAGGCATCACCAACATATATGCGGTCAGATTTGTCGATTGCAAGATACATCGGTCCATCAAACTGACCTGGTTCCGGTCCTTTGCTTCCCCACGCTTTGACAAACTTGTTCTTGCTTGAAAACTTCTGTACTCTTCCATTCTGAGAATCTGCAACGTAGATGAAGCCCTTTGAATCCACCACTATATCGTGGGGAAAGAGAAACTCTCCGTTTTCGCTGCCATAGCTACCAAATGAGGTTTTGTGTTTACCGTTTTTGTCGAATACCTGAATTCTGTGGTTCAAAGTGTCAGCAACGTAGACTAAATCCTTTCCGTCAACGAAAATCCCTTGCGGATCGCTGAATTGACCATTCTTAGTTCCCTGAACTCCCCAAGACTTTTCGAAAACTACAGAAGAACAAAACGATGGAACGGAAACAAGAAGTGCCAAAAGCAAAAGGACAAAATTCTTCAAAGACTTCACCCCTTCAAGCTTTTTATTTGCTTGTCTGATATTAACACTCGAAGTGCCAGAAATTTCTCGTTCTTATACAGTCGTTTCAGGAAATGTCCGTGGAGTGTGGCAGATTGCATCACAAGATTGATAGAGGAGCAAAACCAAGCAAAAAAGTGATGGAATGCTTTTAAGAGCAATTAAAGACTTAATTTGAGAATACAGGGCGTTGTCAGGGAGGCAGCAGTGCTCTAAACTATAGATGAGCCACAGTTCCCCTCATAAGCAATCTTTTGTGGTCAATTTTATGTTGTAGCGTTGAGTATAAAAACCCATTACAAACCAGATTGGATTGGAGGTGGCCCAATTGGCAAAGATGATCAAGAAGAACTATTTACTTGCTCCAGGCCCGACGCCTGTTCCTATCGACGTTCTGCTTGAGGGTGCAAAGGATACGATTCATCACAGAACTCCGCAGTTCAAGAAGATCTTTGAAGACGCGGTAAACGGGACGAAGGAGGTTTTCAGGACACAAAACGATCTCTTTATCCTTGCTTCTTCCGGTACGGGAGCGATGGAAATGGCCGTTGCAAACATAGTCAATCCCGGAGAGAAGTTAATAGTCTGTAGCGTTGGAAAGTTTGGCGAGAGATGGGTTGAACTTGCGAAGACTTTCGGTGCGGAGATAGTCTTGGTTGAAAGAGATTATGGAGACTTCTACACCCCGGAAATGGTTGAAAGAGCCCTGGATGAAAACCCCGATGCAGTTGCTGTTCTTACAACCCTTAGCGAGACATCTACTGGAACAGTAATGGATATCGAAGGCATAAGTAAAGTTGTGAAGAAAGCGGGCAAACTCATCGCAGTAGACGGCATTAGTGGTTTAGTTGCCGAACGTTTGCTTACCGATGACTGGGGGCTTGATATAGTTGTATCTGGCTCTCAGAAGGGTTTTATGCTACCTCCTGGACTGGCTTTCATATCGTTCAGTAAAGAGGCTATCGAAAAGTCCAAGAACGTTAGTTCTACCAGTTTTTACTTCAACCTGAAGAAATACTTGAAGGATCCTATTCCATGGACGCCAGCTGTTAACCTGATCTATCAGCAGAGTCTTGCCGTAAAAATGCTTCTCGAAGAAGGAATGGAAAACGTGTGGGCGAGACACGAACTAATGGGAAAGGCAACGAGAGAAGCCATAAAAGCCATGGGGTTGGAGCTTTTCTCCAAGAGGCCGGGAAAT
>NZ_JFHJ01000044.1:0-660 GCF_003666285.1 Mesotoga sp. HF07.pep.5.2.highcov
GGAGAAGTCGTAATTGTTGATGAATTCACCGGAAGGTTGTTGCCGGGAAGAAGGTATTCCGAAGGTTTGCATCAGGCAATAGAGGCGAAAGAAAATGTGCAAATTAGACAAGAATCGGTGACGTTTGCCACAATAACCTTTCAGAACTACTTCAAGCTGTATTCGAAGGTGTCTGGAATGACCGGTACTGCCGCAACTGAAGAATCTGAGTTCATCTCCATGTACAACACACCAGTTGCGATCATTCCTACAAACAAGAAGGTAATTCGAGAGGACAAAGAAGATTCGATTTATAAAACAAGGGAAGAAAAGAATGAGGCAATTATCAATGAGATCGCTGAACGCTATGAAAAAGGACAGCCCGTTCTTGTTGGTACTACTTCGATAGAGAAGAGCGAGCTCTTGAGCAAGCTGCTGCAAAAAAAAGGCGTACCCCACGAAGTTTTGAATGCCAAGTATCATGAAAGGGAAGCAGAGATTGTTGCAAAGGCCGGTGAGCGAAAGACAGTTACAATTGCAACAAACATGGCGGGAAGAGGAACGGATATTAAGCTTGGTGAGGGAGTAGTAGATCTTGGGGGGCTTTATGTTCTAGGTACCGAGAGGCACGAGAGCAGGAGAATTGACAACCAACTTGTAGGTAGATCGGGCAGACAGGGG
>NZ_JFHJ01000295.1:0-3775 GCF_003666285.1 Mesotoga sp. HF07.pep.5.2.highcov
GCTTCCTCAAGCTCTTTTGGAATTCCCATGAAGAACTGACGTAGCAGGAATATTCCGAATGCAGAACTCATGAATGGAACTATTAGAGCACTATACTTATCTATGAACCCAAATTGCTTGACGATTACATACAGAGGGACCATAGTGACTTCCGGCGGAACCATAAGCGTCCCGATCAGGATCATGAAGACCACATTAGCTCCTCTGAATCTTATTCTCGCCAGCCCATAAGCTGCGAGAGAATTGAAGATCAACTGTAGCAAAGTCACCGTAAGCGCTACGAAAAGCGTATTCCATATATATCTGGCAAGCGGTATCAGCTCGAAGGCTTTGACAAAATTCCTTAAATCAAAGATAGTCGGCAGAAAGCTCGGTGGAATAGAGAAGGCAGCATCCTCTGTCTTAAAGGAAGTAACGAGCATCCAGAAAAAAGGAAGATTGATAATTATCGCCACGAAAAGTATTGCCAGGTAAACGATGATTCTAATTGGAAGGGCCGGTTTTCTTCTCATTGATAATGCACCCTCCCTTTGCTTACTCTGAATTGTATCAGAGTGAATACTACCATCATCGCAAACATGACGACGGCAACTGCTGACGCGTATCCAAACTTAAGGTACTTGAAGGCATTTTCATAAAGGTAGTATGTGATAACCTGAGTGCTCTTCGCCGGCCCACCGCTAGTCATAACGGATACCGAGACGAAGACCCTGAACGATGCAATGAATTGCATGATGAACACAAAGAGAGTCGTCGGAGATAGGAGCGGAAGCGTAATATTTACAAACTTCCTCCAAGGTGTCGCCCCGTCGATTTCGGCCGCCTCGTAGTATGTCTTCGGGATAGTCTGTAAACCCGCCAGGAAGAGCACCATGTTGTAGCCGATACGTTTCCAGACACCAACGATGATCAACGCAAGGAGTGCGTAATTCGGATCGCTTAACCACTTTATGTTACTAATACCAAAAATGGAAAGGAAGTAGTTTACCAGTCCGAAATTCGGTTCATATAACCAGCCCCAAATAACGGCCGCGGCGGCCATCGAAGTGACAACCGGAATGTAGAAGAGCGTCCTGAAAAGCCCTCTTCCCTTTATCCACTCAATATTGAGCAGAGCAGCAAGCAACAGTCCGATAATAACCGAAGGGATTACGGTGCCGAGGATATATATCCCGGTAACCCCCATCGAATTCCAGAAATCCGGTGAGCTGAAGAGCCTTTCGTAATTACGGAGTCCAACGTACCTCATCGGTCTTATCATGTTCCAACTAAAGAAAGATACATAGAAAGCCCACGCTAGTGGCAAATAGATAAAGATCACCTGAACAGTCAAAGCTGGCAAGACTGTCACCCAGCCGGTAAGCGCTTCCCTGGTTCCGCGACGCAATCGTATCACCCCACAGTTGTAAATATGAAAGAATCTATAACACAACCATTATGACCAAAATACGTTAAAGGAAGATCAAGCAAAACAAAAAAAGTCGCCGCCTTATAGCTGGCACGACTTTCTCATCATCTCTGTCACGCTAGGGATAGTCTAGCATAATTGGAAAAGCAAAATCAACTCTTCGATTCTTACTGCTTTCAGGTTCGAAACCACTTCAAAAATCTCCATTCTAATTGTCAAATCACAGACGTAACTCTGTTCTTTCCACTCCTCTTTGATTCATATAGTGCCTCATCCGCTCTTCGAAGCAAACCGTCAAAATCGCTTTCATTTTCCAGAAGCGTCGTAACACCAATGCTAATGGTCAAAGGTCCATATTCTTTTTTATCAACAGAACTGAGCCCCGATCTGAGCTTTTCGGCCATCTTAATTGCGCCCTCGAGATCGGTGTTCGTTGCGACAATCAAGAACTCATCGCCTCCCCACCTACCGATATAGTCACAGCTCCTGATATTTGACTGAACGAACGAACATGTCAGCTTCAGCGCATCGTCACCGGCGAGATGGCCAAAATTATCGTTTACGGTCTTCAGGTTGTCAAGATCGAACATTATCAGCGATAGAGGAGCAGAATATCTTCTAGACCTTTCCGTTTCCAGTTTGAGAAGCTCGGTTAGCGAATACCTGTTCATCACCCCGGTTAGCATATCCGTAGTGGCCAGCTTCTTGTACATCATCTGGCTCTCGCGAAGCGCTTCTTCAATTTGCTTCGTCGGAGAAATGTCGATGTGAGTTCCGAGAATCCTGGTCGCCCTTCCATCCTCATCTCTTTCGGCCGCTTCGCCACGATCATGAACCCAGATCCACTCTCCACCCTTCGAAAGCATCCTGTATTCGATGTCGAAGTAGTCAGTCTGACCTTCGTAGCACTTATCCATTTCCTCAAGGCAGGGAAGAAGGTCCTCAGGGTGTACGAATTCCTTCCATTGTTGAAAGGTAATGACAGATCCGCCTGCCGAATAGCCCATGATCTGATAGTATCGGTCGTTTATCGAAAACTCGCCTTTCTTCATTTTCAAGTCCCAGAGACCTATCTTCCCGCCTTTCACTGCAAGTGCGAGCCTCTCTTCACTTTGGCGGAGCGCATCTTCGACCTCTTTTCTTTCGGTTATATCTGTCAACAGCGCAATATGCCCTCTGATCTTGCCCTTGTTGCTGTAGATGGGACTCTGCTTTATCTCTATGACTCTCTCTCGCACGTTCAACTCCCTCTTTTCGGAGCCGGAAGTGAAGAAACTTACAACAGACTCGATATCGCTGAAGACCTCCTGGACTGAATTTCCAATGGCATCTGAAGCATCAATGCCCAGCATTTTGCAAGCCATCGGATTAAGATCAACTATTCTTCCACCGTCGTCAAGAATGACTATCCCGTCTGGAAGCCTTTCTATTACGGTCTCTCTGGCTACGGGACGTATGTCGAACAACCTATATCTGAAAACTCCTGCAGCGGCAAATACGCCGGCCACTGTAAAGGCAAAAGGAGTCAAGTCCAAATTCCCCACATCAACGAAACCAAACAAATAGTTAATGTTGACCAAGATGGGGAATACCGTTCCCAGTAGAACAGTCCCTAACTGACCCTTATATAGACCCGTCGAATGGATATACTTTCTGAAGACAGCAATGATTCCTGATAAAAGCAGTAAGTAATTGTACAACATTGCAATCCAGAAGAGCGGACCGTGCACCAATCTCTGAAGGGGGAAAGTTGAAGTGTGATCTATCTCACTAAGCGAGTAAAATAGCCAGTGTTGTTCATTTGTCCACATCGCAATCAAAACAGCAATGGGTACGATAAATAGCATCACAATCCTCTTCCAACGAAACCAATCTCTTTTGTCCACAAGTGCCATGGAAAAGAGGAAGTAAAAGACCGAAACGGACACTATTCCTGGATAAGAAATCTTGTTCAGAAGCCTCATACTTTCGAGATCATAAGAAAGCAGCTCCAGCGCATAGAAAAGTGACCACCACGCTATTGACAGCATCAATAGGCCAAGAGCTCTGGCTTCTAAACGACTTCTCTGCCTGAAACAAAGGAAAACCATAAAAAAACAGATTGCAACTGGAAAGAACGTAAGAATCGCGTAAATATTCAAATCCCACACCCCGAAAATCTCCTGATGGTCAGATTATAAACGTTTTGCCAGGGCTTCACAAAGAAAAGCATCACTGGGTGATAAGACTTGGCTGTAAACGGAGGAACGTTCTATGAGAAGAGAACAACACAAATCAGGCGCTTCGAATAAGACATTCTCAAGTCAACCGTCAACGGTTCTCCGACAAGAGTTGCAAGCATATTTACCCCGCAAGGATATTGGAGAT
>NZ_JFHJ01000521.1:0-849 GCF_003666285.1 Mesotoga sp. HF07.pep.5.2.highcov
TCATCTCCAGTGCCTCGGCCAGGAGGGTCACTTTTACTGTCTCTCTATCCATATACCACCTCTAGCATGTGTAGTAGAACAATATAAATTAATACATCGTATGTTTTCCAGCGTTATGCAAAGAGATGAAGAAATGTGAAAAAAACAAATCGCTGGATGAATTGATCTATCCCAGCCCTGATAAAACAAAGTTCACTGTTAAGCAGAGTTTTTCCATGTATAGGAAAGCCTTTTTCTAACAACTGGAGATCACTAAATTGAGCTGTAGTTAATATGCTCATACTGGGAGGAATGAGACCTTTAGAGACACATAGACCTTTAGAGACCTTTTCCTTTAGACCTTTAGGGACAGACTCCATTATTTACATTACGGTAATATAGTTTTCCATTCAGTCAAAAAAGGTCCGCAGTCACCGGTCCTCCGTCCTCCGAGACGAAAGCAGCGTCTTAGAGAAGAAACATTGTTCTTTGTTTCGGAGCAGAAAAAGGATCTGTTCTTGGTTAGTCAAAGTGAGATCAAAGAGATAAATGTGGCGGGGTAAGTTTCATCACCAATCTTACTGGTTTCTTCTCTCTCTCTCTTCTCTCGTGAGCGCAGCGAACATCTCAAATTCGATCTTTCTCGGCTGTTCAAGGTCTTCAGCGTACAGTAGTTGTTTGGGCGAGATCCCGTACAGGAGCACTACGGGATGACAATATGGGGGAATTAGGGGATGACCCTGAACACGAGACCCCAAACACGAGCACTTTGGGGTAGGCTAATCAGGGCAGGCTCTACGGGATGACGATTTCAGATGATTGTGCAGTTCTCTTGTAGGGGCGAACGGCCGTTCGCCCGAAAAAGGTCCT
>NZ_JFHJ01000286.1:0-861 GCF_003666285.1 Mesotoga sp. HF07.pep.5.2.highcov
GTCTGACTCCGGAATCTCTTCATCAGAAATTTCATTAATTTGCTCACGAATATAATTCCAAGGATAACTCCAACTCCTATGAACACTATGATTATGAAATCGAAGTGTCTTAATGCAGCTATAGCTCTAGTGTATTCACCCATAATCAACAAAATGAAGGCACCGCTGAGACCTGGCAGAACCATCGCAGCTGCACCGAAGAATCCAGCAAAAACATCATACAAAAGGCTCGCTGTATTGTGATTTAGAACAGCTTCTTTTCCCGGCCCGGAAGCAAGAATGGAAACAAGATAGACGAGCAAACCCCCTATTACAAGGAAAGAAAATGAGCTGGAATCGAATTTCTCGATTCTCTTGAATACAACAGGAGTTCCTCCTATGACAAGTCCCGAGAAGATACCGTACATCAAAGAAGGGACTCTCGAAAGAGAAACATCTATTAGGGTTGAGAAGCCAAGGATTCCTATAACAATCCCCGCAACAATTTCGATGAGGAAAACGACATCTTCTTTGCGAATCTTAAAAGCAGACACTGAGGAAATCGAGCCCACGAAACGTTCATATAAGCCTCCAAGGAGTGCAATAGTGCCTCCGCTCACTCCTGGAATAAGATTGGCAAGACCCATGAGGACACCTATAAAGACTACATAGAGCATGAAGCACCTCCATACCTTAATTTCTCCAATTATATATCCTTGAAACGGTATCGTACTTATTGGTGTTGATTATCGGCAAGAATTGTCGGCATTATGTTATAATCCAGATAATAACTACCGGGTTTGGAGGGAATGGAATGACTCTTTTAGAAGCTAAGAACTTGCACGTAGTATTGGCGGAAGATGACGTAAAGATATTGAAAGG
>NZ_JFHJ01000156.1:0-2880 GCF_003666285.1 Mesotoga sp. HF07.pep.5.2.highcov
TCGGTACTGGAATCCTTAGTGTGAACAATATGGGCTACTATCCAAATAGTATGCAAATGATTCGGGGATAAGGGCAGGATTTGACAGAGGCACAAGCTGCATCTTGCTTAGATTAAAGAAATAAGGGAAAACCTTGATTCCACAAACACTCCCGTCTTTGGAAAGCTCGATTTTTAGCGATGCTGTGATTCTGCAATCCTTAGCTTTCATAGAAGAAATCCAGTTGCCCAGAGAATAGATGATTAGCGAAGTTGATCCTCTCGCATTTAAGTACACCTCCAGTGGTTGAAGGACATGAGGATGATGACCGATAATCAAGTCAACTCCTTCATCGCAGAGCCTTCTTGCGACTTCCACCTGCATTTCAGTAGGTTTGTTCTCAAACTCAAGTCCCCAGTGAAGACTAAGCACGATAACGGATGCTTCTTCCGACATAGATTCAACGATAGGAACGATCCTTGACAGCGGAGTCTCTGCATCCTCAAATGTGTTTAGGTTGGCAACATTCAGACTGGATTCACTATTCACGGTGGCTCCGTTTGTGCCGAACGTGAAACCTGAGACAGCGATTCTAACTTCATCGAATGAAATTATTGAGAATCGACTTTCTTCTCCAAATCCAACACAATGGATTCCACGGTCATTAAGAAAAGTACGGGTCGATCTCAGTCCCTCGATACCCCTGTCAAGAGAGTGATTGTTTGCGATATTCATAACATTAATTCCCAAAGGCGTCACTACTTTCTCAAAGTATTCGGAAGAACCGTTGAATTTTGGGAATGCCGATTCGGGGAACCGAGTGTCTATTGGGAATTCGAGATTGGCGAACACAATTTCACTTTGAAAAAGACTCTTCTCCACACTTGAGTAAGGATCGCCCGCGATTACAAGCCCTCTACTGTACATTAGATCGCCAAGTGCGGTTATAGTTATTGCACATGCCGAATCAGGGAGCTCTGCCTGATAGTTTTCTTCGTAAGGTCTCGAAATCGTACCGAAGATCAGCTTCCGCAGGTAGAAAATGGCATCTGTAAAAGTGAATTGGCCAAGGTCGCCACAAACAACGGGGAAGGAAAAAACAAGGCCATGTGCCATTAGGAAAATAGCCAGAACAAACTCCATAGCAAACTTTCGAGACATCTGTACCACTTCCTGTAAGTGATTAGAAATTTATAGTCTATATGAGTCAAGTCCATCCCACACATGATTATGGTTTTCGAGAACCATCTCGCCGGAAACTCAGCTACCGGATAATCAGCTACCGGATAAATAGATATCAGTTCTCGACTAAACTTTAACACTATACACACACAGATGATAAGCATTTGATGGTCAATATCCTTCGTCGGTGAGAAAGAGATTCTGGTCGGAGATGTTTCTCGGCAAAATTAATAGTTCAGTTGGCACCAAATTGGAAGATGAGACTTGAGGATTATGTACTCAGTGCCTTGGTCGAAGATGGGTATAAAAAATTCTTTTAAGCTTCTCATTGCTAAGTTGAATCATTGGTCTGAAGTATCAGCGGCATTAGATGAGAGCCACAACCGATGACAATGGAGAGTTAGCCTTCGGTATCTCAGAGAACAGATAGGTCAATGGAATGTGCGTGACTCTAAGTAATAAATGTCATTAACAGGAAGGTGTCACTTGGTCATCTGCAGGGTGACACAAACAGTTTTGATGAGAGAACACGTTAATGTCCCCGAAGGATGCAGAGGAGCAATCAGATCGCACCAAAAGAATGACTCTAAGATATCTTAGAGGTCAAACAGAAAATAGATCACAGCTAAACTGCGGCTTCTTCCATGTTTACAAGGACATTATCTCTGCGTTTGATTTTTGGCACGAAATGGCAATGCTATAATCAACTGAGAACATTACAGCGCCTCATCATTCCTCGGAGGGTCGAATGGAGTCCGACAGTAGAAACCTGTTCAGTTCAGTGAGAAGAATAATCTCGGTTCTCGTTGGCAATGAGAAGAGCTTGGAAAAGATTAAAAAGGCTCTTTCAACTGTTGGTGATTCTCTTTCTGTCAATAGTCTTACTCTTTGCACAGTTGAAAGAGCTCATCATGGTTCTTCTTTCCTCAAGATGGTTTGCGACTGGAGAAAAGAGTCTGACTCAGTAATGTGCGTCTGCGGTTCGAGAACTGGAGATAGTAGAAAATCGGAACTTGAGAAGCTAATGAGAAAAGGCAGATCAAATACATTTTCGGAAGCTGGAAAAGGGATCTTGTTAATCAAAAGCCCCCCTGGATTGCCGGAGTGTGTTCTGGTCTTAGAGATCGAATTGCATGAGAGAAATCTGTCTGTGGAGGAAAAGGACTTTGTGAAATGTGCGATTCAATTGTTGGCGCTCATGACTGGAGAAGAGTTCAGCGAAGAGACTGGAAATAACGAAAAGTCACTTCTTCAGGAAAGACTACTAAGAAGCGATGAACTGCTGAAGAAGTTCGAAGGCAACGTCTTGGACATTCTTGCCGTAGTTGATGGAAGACTGGTTTTCACCTATGTTTCGCCCTCGGTAGTAAACACATTGGAGTTTGTGGCTGAAGAGCTTGTAGGGAAGAATGCTCTAGATCTTATTGACTTTAGGGATCGTGAAAGAGTTATTGAGGAGTCCAAGGTTCTTCTGAGAGAAAAGAAACACGGTTGCTTCAGATATAGAGCAAGAACTAAGAGCGGCGGAATATTGTGGATGGAGACAGCTGTAAGTCCTTTGTTTAATGGGAAAGAAGTCGAGGGTTGGACGATGTCGTCACGGGATGTCACCGGTGAGATGAAGCTGCAGGCCGAATTGAAAGCCAGAGATAGTATGATGGTCTTCATGAACGATCTTTACGTTCTGATTCTGAGCGGTGATAATCTTCATGAAGCGGC
>NZ_JFHJ01000079.1:0-1396 GCF_003666285.1 Mesotoga sp. HF07.pep.5.2.highcov
GCTTGGAGGCGAGATACTTTACAACTCCTCCGTGGAGAGAGTCATAGAAGACAGTGGAAAGGTTGTCGGAGTGAGACTTGAAAATGGTACGGAGATCTCCGCCAATTATGTAATTTCAGACGCGTACGGTTATGACACTTTCATGAAAATGATAGATGAACGGCACCTCACCGATCGGCTGCGCTCGATGTATTCGAAGCCGATTGACAGGATGATGATGGGTTTGCATGTATCTTTCGGTGTGAACATGGACCTTTCAGACAAACCGAACGCCATTTCCTTCTTCCTTGACGAACCAATCGAAATTGCAGGCGACAACTGCTCTATAATCAACCTTCTTAACTACAGCTATGACAAGAAACTGGCACCGAAAGGAAAGACCAGTATTAAAGCGATGTATGATACCTACTATTCTTACTGGGAAGAGCTATCGAAGGATCAGAAGAAATATGAGGAAGAGAAGGCGATAATCGCCAGTCGAACAATCGAGGCCATTGAAAGATTCATTCCCGGTATCGGAGAAGCCGTCGAAGTGACCGATGTGGCAACACCTATTACCACAGAGAGATTCACGTCAAACGCCCGGGGATACGGAAGTAAAGAGGATTTTCGATTGAGAGACACCCTCAAAGGATTTCTCAACAAACCGATGACGCTGAAAAGCCTCAAGAACTTCTTTGTGATAGGACACTCCATAGGTGGAACAAATCTTTACGGCTGTGCGGCAATGGGCAGGAATACTATCAGAAGGATCTGTAAGATGGAGCACAGGAATTTTGTCGCCTCCTAAGATTAAACTCCATTACCTAAAGCTTTTCATAAGAAATAAAACACCTTGATGTCCCTCAACCTCATAAGACACCGCTAAGAGATGAAAAAGTATGGATCATGAATTGTCTTTGTGAACCTTTTGCTCTCTATGATCAAGGGAGAGCCTTAAATTGTCAGTCTTGAGCTCCTCGAACAGCCGATCTGCAATATAGACAGATCTATGCTTGCCGCCCGTGCAGCCAACAGCTATCTTCACGAAGTTTCTACCGCTTCCGGCGAAACCTTCAATCGTCATCCTGCAGAGTTTCAAAACAGTCGAGAAGTAGGTTTCTATCTCAGGGTAGGTCTCCAGATAATCCTTAACTTTCTTGTCCATTCCCGTCAGTTCAATGAGATCCTCATAATAGTATGGGTTAGGAAGGAATCTCACATCGAAGATCAGGTTAGCATCGTGAGGAATCCCTTCGCTGTATGAGAAACTCTCTATCTCAACCCTCATCGGAGGCAGTTTGTAACCCTTCCCTCTGATAATAGAGACGATTGCCTCCTTCATTTCTTTTATATCCATTCTTGACGTATCTATCACATGATCACAATTCTTTTTGAATGGATCCATAATGCTTCT
>NZ_JFHJ01000014.1:0-1537 GCF_003666285.1 Mesotoga sp. HF07.pep.5.2.highcov
CTTGATGATGATCCTCTCGGTAGCTCTTTTCAACAGTCCAATAGGACTGATCCAATACAGGGTATCGGGTGTCAACAAGAAGCTCTACACAACGCCTTTGAAACCCCTCGAATACTTCGCGGGTCACTTCGCCAAGCTGATTTTCACTATGCTGATCTCTTTGACCTTACTGTATTTAACTGCGATTTTTGTATATAATGTGCGAGGTCCAATTCTGGATATCAGATTTATTCTTACACTTCTCTTCTCAATGGTGGTAACGATTTCCTTCGGACTGATGATCGCATCCTTCTCCAAGAAGCTCTCCACTGTGACAGTTCTTGGGCAGACTTTATATCAGCTGATGATGTTCCTTGGTGGTCTTTACTTTCCCGTCTTTCATCTCCCGTGGGGAATTCGCTGGTTGGTGTATGCTCTACCAACGACCTATCTTGTCGAACTGAGCAGAAGGGTAATGGGATATCAGTTTGCACCGGTTTCTTTGTTCTGGCTGATCTTAGTGCCAACCATTTGGACAGCCTTTTCAACCGTAATTTTCGTAATCAACTTTAAGAAGGTGATGGGCTATGAGTAGGAACAGTCTTAAACCGGTATTCATTGCCTTTGCAAAGGAGGCTTTCAGGAACAGATTGGAAATCTTCTTTACACTCTTCTACCCGATGATATTTCTCCTTCTGTTCGGATTCTTCTTCGGGGGGTCCGAAAGTTATCAAAAGGTTTCAGTTGGCCTGTATCAGACGGGACCATACGATATTTCCGCCGTTATTGAGGAAAGCGGAGCCTGGAATCTGCGTCTATACGACGGAGAAACGGATATCGGGGAAGCTGTCAAGAATGGAGACATTCTTCTCGGTATGATATTCAACGGGGAGAAGATCACCTATCTTCATCAGGAAGGTAATTTAGAGCAGCAAAGCACTATCGAAATGGCTCGAGCAAGCATTTCGGCCGCAGTGGAGAAGGAAATCAACAATGCCAGGTCTTTCATAGTCGTGGAGAATATTCCCGAAACAGCCGGTAGAATTCACGCAACAGACGCAGATTATACAATGTCAGGAGTAATAGCCATCTCACTTCTTTCGGCAGGGATGTTTTCTGTGATTAGTGTTTTTGGGAGATACCGTAAGAGGGGAGTCCTTGATAGATTCAAAATTACTCCTCTTAGGCCCTTCACATTTGTCCTTGGCAGCACCCTTACTAGATTTCTTGTAAGTCTGGTTTCCATAGTTCTCATCTTGGTTGTAAGCAGACTATTGTTCAGAACTACTTTTCAAATAGACTGGCTTCCGTTTCTAGTATCGATTCTGTCCTCGACTCTTGGAATGATGGCGCTTGGTCTGTTTCTCACATTGTTGTTCAGAAATCCAGAGACTGCCGATGCCGCCGCGAGTATATTGATGGTGATCGTGGTTTTCTTTGCGGGAATCTATTTCCCACTCTCTTTCTTGCCCGACTATTTGAGAGTAATATCCATATTCCTTCCAGTAAAATATGTGGCCGAGCTGATAAGGCATTCACTTGGAATTGAATTTGTGTC
>NZ_JFHJ01000643.1:0-1089 GCF_003666285.1 Mesotoga sp. HF07.pep.5.2.highcov
TTCAGGATACTAATGTGGTTGAAAGCACTGAAAACGATGACATTACTTTCTTTGGAAGTGAAACTGAAGATTCGGGGAGCGACGATATCCCGTTCTAAATCAGGAGGAATATTATGGTAAGAGACAATAGGCGAAGAGGAAGAAGCAGAAGAAAGTGCAGACTCTGTGGTTCAAAGACAACTTACATTGATTATAAGAATATCTCCTTGCTACGCGATTATGTTACTGAAAAGGGAAAGATCATCCCTAAGAGAATCACGGGAAATTGTGCCAAGCATCAGCGAATGGTTAAGGAAGCTATTCAAAGGGCGAGATTCATGGCATTGCTTCCTTATACAAAAGAGTGATCGGATCTTGAGGGAGGCGAAGAGCCTCCCTTTTTTAAGGAGGTTCTCGATGAAGGTTATTCTTCTTAAGGATGTAAGTAATATTGGAAAAACCGGTGAAGTGAAGAATGTGTCAGATGGTTACGGTAGAAACTTCCTTATTCCGAAAGGTTTTGCGGTTGAAGCCAATGCGAAAGAACTGGCCAAATTGAAGCAGATCCAAAAGCAAAAGGAAGAAAAGGAAGAACGCATAAGGAAATCCAGTGAAGATCTACTGCATGAGCTGCAGAAACATCACTTCATAATAAAGGCGAAGTCAGGAACCAGCGGGAAGCTTTTTGGAGCAGTTACATCCGGCGACATCGCGAATCACATAAGAAATTCTCTTGGTGTTGAAATAGACAAGAAAGAGATAGATCTTGGGGATCATATAAAACAGACCGGTGAGTACAGAATTGATATCAAACTTCCAGGCAACGTAAAGGGTAAGATTGCTTTGAAAGTAGAAGGCCTGGAGGAAGAGTGAATTGGAGTTTCAAATATTCTCCAAGGCTCTGTATTCAACTTGGATTTTATATAGGCCTGAAAGGATTCTCTTCGACGTCGGTGAAGGGATCTCTACTATACTTGGAAACAGCGTCTATGCAATAAAGGATATCTTTTTGACTCACGGTCACGTTGATCACATATCGGGGCTTTGGGGTCTAATAAATACTAGAAACACTGCTATGGGAGACCGAAACAAGCAGCTAAGAATAAATTT
>NZ_JFHJ01000360.1:0-1083 GCF_003666285.1 Mesotoga sp. HF07.pep.5.2.highcov
GGTTGAGTCTCACAATAGGAAACGGGGAGCTACACGTTATTATGGGACCCAATGGTAGCGGTAAATCAACGCTTGCGAATGTGCTGATGGGGAACCCCAAATACAGAGTTACTGGTGGTACTGTGAAATTCATGAATAAGAATGTATCTAGATTAACCGTAGATGAAAGAGCTCGAATGGGAATGTTCATGACCTTTCAGCATCCTCAGGAAATTCCAGGGATCAGACTCAGGAGCTTTCTTATGTCAGTCTCTCAAAGTACGGGCAGCAGGGTGCCATTGCTGAAAATGAGCAAGGAAATCGACGAACTATCTCTTGAACTTGGTCTAGAAAGTGAATTAATAGACAGATATTTGAACGTAGGTTTTTCCGGAGGAGAAAAGAAAAAAGCCGAGATAGTTCAGATGAACTTCATGAAGCCAAGGTTTGCGATTCTTGACGAAATAGATTCCGGGTTGGATGTTGACGCTATGAAAAGCATAGCGTTGTCAATAAACAGGTTCAGAAATCCAGAAAACTCAGTTTTACTAATCACACACTATCAGAGACTTCTTGAGTATGTTGAGCCCGACCGTGTCCACATCTTGATCGATGGATCGATAGCAATGAGTGGAGGAAAAGAACTTGTCAGAGAAGTCGAAGAGAATGGATATGAAGCGATCTTTGACTCACTCAAGGGGGTCTGATCATGCGAGAAAAGGTCTTCCTAGACAGTTCAAGGTTTGATTTTCTTTCAAATACTAAGTACCGTTTTATGAGCGAAAGGGGATTCGGAGAGAGCCAAGTAATCGATATATCGAAAAGGAAGAATGAGCCCGAATGGATGCTTAAGAAGCGGCTTCAGTCTTTCAAGGCTTTCAGTCTCTCGAGCAAACCAGGATTCGGAGTAAGCACTGAGAGTCTTGATCTGAGCAGAATAATCTCCTATCTCGGTCCGGATTCCGACAAGCATAGATCCTGGGACGATGTTCCACAAGAAATTAGGGAGACCTTTGAGAAGCTTGGCATTCCCGAGGCGGAGAGAGAATCTCTTGCTGGAGTCGGTGCTCAGTTTGACTCGGAAATTGTGTATCAGAACATAAG
>NZ_JFHJ01000516.1:0-3799 GCF_003666285.1 Mesotoga sp. HF07.pep.5.2.highcov
AGAGAGAGACTGAAGGCTTTGAAGGAGTTCTCCGGAGCGGGAAGTGGTATGAAGATCGCCATGCGGGACCTGGAAATAAGAGGATTCGGGACCTTATTGGGAGCGGAGCAACATGGAAACATAAACTCCGTTGGACTCTATCTCTACCGCGAGATGGTGGAAAAGGCAATGAGGGAACTTCATGGTGAAGAAGAGATCGGAGTAGAGGAGCGAACCGTCGATACTGAGCTTAAGAACATTCCATTCGATATGGTTATCCCCGAGGAATATGTTTCCGATTCCATTGAAAGATTGAAGATCTACCGGAGAATAGCCGCATGCAAAATTCAGGACGAGATAGATGAAATCGAGCTGGAGCTCCTCGACAGATTTGGTCGGCTTCCCGCTCAGGTCAATTCGCTTTTCGAAGCTTCCAGGGTTAGGCTAGGCGCATTCAACATCGGGATAAAAATCGTAGAATACGATCCTCATTCAGAGAGTATAGTTATGTTACACGGTGAAAACCATATTCGGGATTCACTGGGAATCAAAGGAAGAAGGTTAGTTGTAAATGAACGCGAGGGCAAATCGATACTCTACGGCGTGCCGGAAAGACATCTTATGAGAACACTGAAATCGCTTTTTCTTGGAGCTGAGAGAAATGTTCAATGATCCTATATGTTCACTTTCAACACCGCGCGGACTTTCTGCTACCGCTGTAATTAGATGTTCCGGAAAGGGGATAGTTTCAAGGACAAGTCACCTGCTGCCGGACTTGAAAACCTTGAAACCAAGGCATGCACACTTGACCTCATTTATGGAAGGTGGTCGCTACATCGATGAAGTTGTCGTCGTCTTCTTCCAAGGACCTGCTTCGTACACCGGAGAAGATTTACTTGAGCTTTCCTTCCACGGCAATCCCCTCATAATTGAGAACGCGCTTGAATCATTATTCAGAGTGGGTTTCAGAATGGCCCTCCCCGGAGAGTTCACAAAGAGAGCAGTCCTGAACGGGAAATTCGATCTTGTGAAGGCCGAAGCGATCAACGCCCTGATAGCCTCTAAGACCGAAAAGTCTCTTGAAGCTGCTATCAAAAGCTTCAGGGGATCTCTTTCCGAAGAAGTGGCTTCATTCAGGGAGAGGATGGTTCGTCTCCTCGCCTCGGTTGAAGTCGAGTTGAATTATCCCGACGAGATAGAAACCGAGTACTCTTCGCTCTATGAAGACCTGGTGAGCTTAAAAAAGGAAATGGGTGAATTCATAGAGAAATCCAGGAACGGTGTTGTGATCTCTCAGGGTATAAAGACCGCAATCGTAGGGGAGACGAATGTCGGTAAATCGACTCTTCTGAATGCCCTTTTGAAAAGAGATAGAGCGATCGTGTCCGAAATGCCTGGAACTACAAGAGATACGATCGAGGAGGATCTCAACGTCGGCGGGGTACTTTTCCGCGTAATTGACACGGCAGGAATAAGACAAGCCGAGAATGAAATCGAAGAGCTTGGAATTGAGAGAAGTCTCAAGGCCATCGAAGAGGCCGAACTGGTAATACTGCTGCGCGACCCACACAACCCTGAGAGCAAAGACCTCGAAGAAGAATTGAGAAACAAAGGAAAGAGGCTTATAGTCGCCGCGAACAAATCCGACATCAGAAAAGTCGAGCAGCATCATTTCGACGTTGTTATTAGCGCAAGAACCGGAGAAGGTTTGAAAGATCTAGAGAAGCTTATGTTGAAGAGAACGGAGGAGATTACTTCCATAGGAGACGAGGTAATCATCAGTGCGAGGCAGAAGCAAAAACTCTTAGATGCAGTCGATTATATTGCCAGATCTATTGAGGCCATCGAAGAGAACATTACTGTTGATGTTTTAAGCACGATGATCGAGCAGGCAGCTAGGAATCTGGACGAACTTCTTGGAACACACATAACGGAAGACGTGCTGGAGAGAATCTTCAGCGATTTTTGCGTGGGGAAGTGATTTCGATGACTGGAATTCTTTTGCTTTTAGTCGGATCTGCGACAAGATTTCTGCTTTCGCCTCTATGGTTTTTCCTTGCCTGTACACCGTTCTATATAGCCTTTACGGTTCTAAGAAAGAGGTTCGACTATCGAGTTCTGGTCCTGGCTCCGTTTGTTCCCATAGTTGCAGAGATAATCGCAATTCTTTCAGGCAATTTCAGAGCCGGATTTCTTTTTGGTGATGTAATCTGCATAATTACGGTTCTACTGGGAATGGGAGATGAGCGTCCCAAGGAAAAGATGACAAGGGAGCTCGGCCTGTCAGGACCCATAAACAGAAGAAGGGTCAGTTCGGTCTTCTACACGTTCGGAAGAGTCGCCCAGATCGAAAAAGTAAATATGAGCCAGAGCTATTCGATAGTCCATGAAAATGCCTTCCATTTCACGGTCGATGTGCCCGGAACGGGGAGAGTGAAGATGACCGTTCCGCTTGAAGAAATAGAAGAGGTTTCGGTTCACATGAGCATGTCCCCCGGTGAGCTGTATCTTCCTTCTCTGAGGGATATGTTTCTTCCCGCAAAGAAGATCAAGATGATAGGAAAGCCAAAGATTAAAGACTACTTCCTCCTCGTAAAGACTTCTGAGGATACTTACTCTTTCTATGAGGAGCCGTCGACGGTACTGAGGATTCAAGAGGAAATTGAAGAAGCAAAGAAGAAAATCTCAGTGACCTGAAGGAAGGCCTTTCCTCGACCTCCGTTATTAATTCAGCGGTCGATACAAGTGGAGATATTTCTCGGCTAACCATTCTATCAATAACAAACTTGTTTTACTAGCTTCATACTTAATGTTACCGGCGCTCCTTCTTTCCTACGATATAATGTCATAAAGGAAGCGAGGTGTTTATAATGGATAAGACGAAGAAGCTACACTTTGATACCCTCTCGATTCACGCCGCAGAGCAAGAAGACCAAAATCAGTCTCTAAATCCACCAATATACATGACCTCTACGTTTACATTCACCGACCTGCAGCAGGCAGAGGATACTTTTTCATTCAAACGACGTGCCTACGTATACACACGAGGTGGGAACCCTACGATAAATCTTTTCGAACAGAGGCTGGCAACCCTGGAAAACGGTGTTGACGGGGTAGCCTTCTCTTCAGGCATGGCAGCCATAAGCTCGGTTGTCATGTCCTTTGCCGCTGCCGGCGATTCGTTGGTTGCCCACAGGAATCTCTACGGCTCTACATTCGGTTTTCTAAATCACCTAATAACGAACTACGGGGTCAAGACGAAATTCATAAACATGACCGATCTTAATGCCGTAGAGAAAGCTATTACTTCGGAGACAAAGCTAATCTACCTTGAAACTCCTACCAATCCTGCACTCGAGATAATCGACATAGAAGCACTCGCTAAGATCGCACATTCAAACGGTGTCAAGGTAGTTGTCGACAATACATTTGCAACACCCGTCTTTCAACGACCGCTTGATTTCGGCGCGGATGTCGTGCTTCACAGCGCAACGAAGTACATATCCGGTCATGGAGACGTAATCGGCGGCTTTGCAACTTCAAAGGACTTCGACTACGTTCAAAAGCTCAAGTTTGGATACATGTGCGAACTGGGGGGAGTGATGAGTCCCTTCAACGCCTGGTTGTTGCTTAGAGGTATGAAGACATTGGGCCTTAGAATGGAGAGACACGAAAAAAACGCAAGGGAAATCGCAAACTTTCTGAGGAACCGCCCCGAAGTAGTGAAGGTATCTTATCCTGGCTTTGAAGATCATCCCGGACATGATATTGCATCGCGGCAGATGGAAGGATTTGGAGGTATCATAAGCTTCGAATTGAA
>NZ_JFHJ01000616.1:0-2857 GCF_003666285.1 Mesotoga sp. HF07.pep.5.2.highcov
TGATCTTGATGCCACCAACCTCCGACCACTTGCAAATGTTTGACCAAGAACGAAGAACAGATTCTTGCTCTGGAACCAAGAACATGCTCTATTCAGTGAACGGTGAACCATTCAACGAAGAACCATTTTCTCCTGCTCTTTGTCTTTGCGAATGAAATCGAATTAGGTTTATCTAATATAATAGTGGAGAGACTTGAAGCTTTGGAGGTACCCTGTGCGGAGATTATTTCTAGTCGGTATATTGCTAATCTTGTTGACCAGTAGTTTCGCCGAGGTTCTTAAAAGAAGAGGTACGGAAGAAGAATTCTCTTACTCGGAGTTAGCCGGAGGTTCGATTACACTGCCAGTCGATACTACGTTCAGATTCATTCCAGGCTTTGAGCTTTCGGAGGGTGATTTCTGGGTTACTTTTGCGATCCAGGATCCGCTTTTCAGATGGGCAAGCGGCGACGAATTGAGTCCTTGCCTGGTGGAAAAGTACGAGCTGTTGAATTCGAACAAGTCACTTATCATAAAGCTCAGAGACGATATTTTCTGGTATGACGGAACGCCTATAACCAGTGCGGATTTAGAGTACTCGATAAAAGCCTGGAAGAGCACCGAAAGCTCTCCGGTCTATGAGGCTCTCAATGATCCGCGGTTTGGCTGGTTTTCCGTCGTCGACGGCAAGACCGTGGTTTTCAATTTCAATGATTCGTATCCCGAATTCTTGAACTCTTTGAGAACGGGCATACTCGCCAAACATATTTACTCCGACAGACTTGGAATCGAACCGGAGAGCCTGGAAGAGAACATGGAGATGGATAAACCACCCGTGGAAGCTACATCAGGGTCGTTCATGCTCGATCCGGCAAGCGTAAAAGGCAACATTATTCTAAAGAGAAACCCGAACTGGCACGGAGGATCTGGAGACGATCTCTTTCCGCTAGTATTCGAGAGTTGGCCTGGAAAGAGCCTTCTAGATGAAATAAGGCTCGTGGAAGTGGCAGAGCCTCTTGACAGAATTGAGATGTTCGATGCGGGCGAGCTGCATCTTCTCTTCAGTGAACCGGACCATAACGAGTCTCTTCTTAGTGAAGCGGCTTCCGGAAAGTTCAAATCGGGAAGCTTCCCGGATGGTAGTTATCACGTTATCCTCATAAATCATAGAAACGCGCTCCTGGCAGAAAGGGGAGTGAGACAGGCACTCAAGATGTCTCTTGACTACGAATCTCTTCTTGAAGCCCTCCCCAACTCCATTGGGACTTTCATCCCTGTGGATCCCAGGACGTCCATTTTTAAGACTTTGCAAGCTCAGATAGTGGATCTTCCGTACGATCCGGATAAGGCAAAGACCTTTCTTTCAAATGCAGGTTATCCGGGTAGCATAACTTTGTCGATCAAGGTCTATCATGGAATTGAGAATATATTGCTGGAGGAGCTCCAGAAGAGCTGGGACAAGATAGGTGTGAAACTCGAAGTTGAAAGGCTCGATTGGGGAAGCCTTCTTCGTGACATAGACGAAGGTGATTACGAGCTGGTCTATCTTCGAGTCGAGGCCTTTGATTATCCCGAGATAGCCCCATGGACCAATGAGTATGAGCATGATTTGAAGACAGGCTGGGAAGTGGGTTATGTAAATCCACAGATTTTCAGGATTATGAGAAGGGCCGCCATTGAAACTGACTGGCGAAAACGTGCTCCCTATTATCTTGGGTCATACAGGATATGGACGAACGATGTACCGGTTCTAGTTCTTGCCTACAATCTCTCTTACGCTTTCTGGAATAGCCAGCTCAGCGGGCCGGTCCCGGGCAGAGGGGAGCTTTACGAGAATCTTGCTGAATGGTATTTACAGAAATGAAAGGACAACATAAAGGGGGTATTAAAAATGCTCTATCTTGAAAAGGAGCCTTTTAGGAGAGCACAATATACGATCCTTGAGAATGGTAGAGAACTGGAAAAGAGACTATTCGCCTATTATTTCATGGATGGCCCGGCAAACATTGTTGTTGAGGAGATAGCCAGTTATCAGAATGTCGATGGCGGGTTTGGAAACGCTATAGAGCCGGACTTCAGATTGCCAGCGTCTTCTCCAATGGCAACGTCCGTAGCGCTTCAACACCTTGTTCACTTCGATGATTTGCCACTTGCAAAGGGAGTAATCTCGAAAGCGATTGCCTATTTGGACAACACATATGTTTCGGAAAGAAAGGGATGGTTTGCCGTTCCACGAACCGTCAATGACTACCCCCACGCTCCTTGGTGGGGATGCGATGAAGAGAAGGAAATTTGCGCAATCGATGCAAACTGGGGGAACCCAACGGCCGAGATCATAGGATATTTAACCAGGTACAGGGAGTTCACCAATCTAGATGTAGATGAGCTTATTTCTCAGGCAACCAGGTATCTGGAAAGTATGAACACGTTTACCTCTTTTCACGAGATATTATGCTTTGTAAGGCTCTACAGATTACTTGACGAAAAGACGGCCGCAAGTTTAAGGCCAAAGCTCTATGAAGCAGTCTGCACATTGATCAGCAAGGATGAGGAGGAATGGCGAACGGAGTATGTAGCCAAGCCGCTGGATTTTGTTACCTCTCCCGATGAATTTTTCTGCGTCGATAGAGAGCTGATTGAAAAGAATATCGAATACTATATTAACGAGCTTCATACACACGGGAAGATCAAGCCCACTTGGTCCAAGAGCTTCTACGATGGCGAGATGAGCAGGGCCTGGGATGAGTGGGTTGCTATAATAACCTTGAGAGTTCTTTTGATTCTCAAATCATTTGGAAGAATATTACTCTAAATAGAATTCGAATGGGGGGATAGAAGTGAAGAATATTATCCTGCAGGAAAGGATAATGGCTGTCA
Organism: Mesotoga sp. HF07.pep.5.2.highcov; assembly: GCF_003666285.1. Lineage (NCBI taxonomy): Bacteria > Thermotogati > Thermotogota > Thermotogae > Kosmotogales > Kosmotogaceae > Mesotoga > Mesotoga sp. HF07.pep.5.2.highcov. The sequence goes on from NZ_JFHJ01000616.1 coordinate 2,857, forward strand.
T
>NZ_JFHJ01000061.1:0-1545 GCF_003666285.1 Mesotoga sp. HF07.pep.5.2.highcov
AGGGTCGAGAAGTTTTCGAGTAAACCAAGAGATATTCCTCCGAGTATCGTTCCATAAGGGTTTGTCAATCCGCCCAGTACCGCCGACGCAAAACCTTTGACCCCTATAGAACCTCCTCCAAGTTCGAGGGAGACAAAGTAAATAGGCGCAAGGAGTATTCCGGCAATTCCCACGACGACTGTCGCCAGAATGAAGGATAGAGAGGTCGTTACCTTCACGTCGATTCCCATGAGAGCTGCCGCTTCTCTATTTTGAGCAGCTGCACGGAATGATTTTCCAATAAGCGTTTTGTTAAGTATAAAATAGATGAAAACCATAAGAATTGCAATTACAAGATAGATGTTCAAGTAGAGAGAGGGAATTCTTATGCCACCGAGTGAAATGAAGTCGTTGCTTCCTCCGAATACCGGCGGGAAGGGTTTTGGTAGAGCCCCATAAGTGACAATTATAAAGTTGAGCCAAAAAGTGCACAGCATAAGTGTGGCAACGACGAATTCGAGACGCCCACCGCCCCTCTTTCTGATTGGCTCATATATGAATATTCTGAGCCCCAGTCCATATAGCCCTATGATGGCAATAGACAAAACAAAAGAGATGAAAAAACCCAGGTTCAGCTGAGTGTAGAAACTGTAGAACAGATAGGCTCCCAACATCGCTGACGAGATGTTGGCGAAGTTTATTCTTGAGATCGTCAGCCAGAGGAAAACCACGCCGAGTCCTACGAGTCCATATGTGGCACCGATCGAAGCCCCCGAAACTATGTTTTGGAGAATGTCTTGAAGCATCACTCACACTCCTTATAGGGAAGTAAACGGGAGGTAGGCAGGACGCCCCCTCCCGCAAAGAGGCTTAGTACAACTTAGTGATTATCTGCCAGTCTTTTCCGTCGAACTGGGAGATTAGACAGACGTTTGTGAAGTTGTGGTGTTCGTCGCACTTGAGTTCGCCCTGAACACCAACGATGTTCGCTTCATTCGCAAGGTATTCAGCAAGCTTAGTACCGTCTGTTCCAACATTCTTGAGTGCATCTGCCAGAAGGTACATTCCGTCATAGTAAGCCTGTCCAGGGTCACTTGGTTCCTTGCCATCCCATCTGGCCTTATAGGCTTCAACAAATGCTTGAACTGCAGGATCGGGATCTATTGGATTGAATCCCTGAACGGAGTATACACCAATCGCTGCTTCCGGTGCTAGATCTGTGAACGCAGGAACGCCCCATGCAGAGAACCCAATTATGGGGACATCGATCTGCAACTGTCTGAGTTGATTTACTGTTACAGCAGCCTCAGATTCGTGTGTAAGTCCTATCAATCCATCGAACCCGGCGTTCTTTAGTTTCAGAAGCTGACCAGTTGCATCCTTGTCGCCTTCCTTGATCTGCTCCATTGCGACTATTTCGATTCCATACTTGGGGAACTCCTCTTTAGCAACATCGAGAGCAGCGAGACAATAGTCAGTCGAGCCATAGATAACTCCGGGCTTCTCAATGCCCAACTCCTCTACTGCATATTTTACGAGCTGAATGACTTTGACTTTGTCGTCGGC
>NZ_JFHJ01000006.1:0-1957 GCF_003666285.1 Mesotoga sp. HF07.pep.5.2.highcov
GCTAGCGATTGAACTATAACCACTGCGCCAAGAAGCGCGGAAATTAGAGTCATGAGTAAAATATCTCTATTTACTATGTGACTCAACTCATGGCCAATTACACCGGAAGTCTCCTCACGATCAAGACTCTTCAAGAGACCTGTAGTCACACACACTACCGAGTTTTCCTGCTTCCTACCAGTGGCAAAAGCGTTGATCACTGAGTCGTCGTCTATCACGTAGATTTCGGGTGGCTTTGCCATTCCCGCCGCCAGGGAAAGTTCGTCAACAATATTTCTTAACTGCCGCTCTTCGGGATCGTCTGTTCTTGCTTCACGAGCCTTCACCGATTTAAGAACAATATCCTTTCCAGAAGAGAGGGAGATCAAAGTCTGCACGAGAGCAATGGCAAGAAAAACAAAAGTGAAGACAGGCAATATCCCAAATATCAGATCGATGATCAAACCGAAGGCAATCATCAGAGCAAGGAAGACCATCACAAGGACGATGGTCTTCCTGACATTTTTCCTGCTTTCTTCGTAGAAATCTACGGTGAAAGACATAACTCTCAGAAGTTAATATCTACGTTGGGTGTTTCTCGTTCGGCTTCAGTAACTTCAAATAACGGGAACTGCTCAAACTTTCCTCCAAAGAAGCCTACGATGAGATTGTTAGGGAAGATCTCGATTTTTGTATTGAACTTTGTAGCAGAATCATTGAAGAACTGCCTTGCGTAAGAGATTTTGTTCTCCGTAGCAGTTAGTTCTTCCATCAGTTGTGAGACATTAGCATTCGCCTTAAGATCAGGGTAGTTTTCGGCTATGGCAAGAAGTCTACCAAGCACACCGCCGAGTTCCTGCTCGGCCTTGATCCTATCTCCAACTCCTTGAGCGGACACGGCCTTTGCTCTTGCTTGAATTACTTTGTCCAGGGTTTCCTGCTCGAATTTCATGTAGCCCTTCACTGAGTTGACAAGGTTCGGAATCAGATCATGTCTTCTCTTGAGCTGAACATCGATCTGCGACCAAGCATTCTCTACTCTCTTCTTCAGGGTAACTAAATTGTTGTAAACCCCGATGAGCCAAAGAGCCAAGACAACGATGATTCCAATTACAATGAAAAGAATGACCATTCAACCACCTCCAACGTATGGCTATTATACAGTATTGCCTCTTTCAATTATCTCTATGATCGCTCCAATGTTATTGACAACTTCGTAACTATGTGAATCAGGTACCATGTCCGCTGTTGTTTCTCCAGACAAAACGAGATATGTGTCTACGCCGGCTCTAAGACCGCACTCGATGTCCGTGTAAATTCTATCTCCTATCATCACTGTTTCCTCCGGACCGTAGCCAAAGTCATCCATCACCATTTTCAGTATAGTCGGATCTGGCTTGCCTATAATGTTATCGGGCCGACGACCCGTGGAAGCTTCGAAAAGACTCAAGAAACTTCCAACATCAGGTACCGGTCCATCCTCCGTGGGACAGTTGACGTCTGGGTGAGTCGCTATGAAAGGAATGCCTTGCCTTATGAAGAGAGCAGCTTTCCGGATCCTCTCATAGTTTATTGTCGTATCGTATGCAAGAACTAATAATTCCGGGGAATTATCGTCTAAGTTCACTCCACTTCTTCTGAACATTTCCCTTACCGACGGCGTCGAGAGCAAAAATACTCTCTTATTTGGAAAATCTCGCTTCAAGAAGCTTATGGTAGCTTCGCCGGAGGTATAGACTTCGAAAAGAGTCCTATCAACTCCCATTTTGGTAAGTTTTCTGATATATTCTTCAGGTGTGCGTGATGAATTATTTGTTAGAAACACGAGTTTGGAACCGAGACGATGAACCGCATTGGCGAATTCAAGACTGCCCTTAAGAAGTCCGTCGCCAAGGTAGAATGTTCCGTCCATATCCGAAACGAAGAGCCGTTTATTTGTCAGCATCTCTTCCTCCGTTTTTCAGGTTGTTTTCATAAG
>NZ_JFHJ01000628.1:0-795 GCF_003666285.1 Mesotoga sp. HF07.pep.5.2.highcov
AAGGTGAGAGACTACATTGTCGAACGAGTTGGAGGAACAGTTGAGAAGTTCGACAGATGGGGTATGAGGAAACTCGCTTACAGAGTTTCAAAGGGTTTCAGTGAAGGTGATTACACAGTTATCCAGTTCAAAGCCGATCCCGAATCAGTAGACACGCTTGAGAGGTTCTTCGGGGTTACGCCTGAGGTCTTCAGATGGCAGACGTTCAGAAGAGAGGACCTTGAAAAGGCTGAGAAGAAAGCGCTCTTGAAGCAGGAAGAGGCAGTCGATGAAACTCAAGCCCCAGACGAAAATCTTGACGATGAAGCAGTTCTCGAGAATTCTGAAGAAACTGCTACTGATGGAGCAGTCGATGTAGAATCTGAAAAGATAGAAGAAGTAAAGCAGACGGAGGACTAAGAGATGTCAATTAGCTACAATCATGTTGTCCTGATTGGCAGACTCACTCGTGATCCAGAGATCAAGTTTGCTGCCAGTGGTACTCAAATAGCGACGTTTACACTTGCGGTCGACAGAAACGTACCTTCATCCAACAACGACAATACCGATTTTATAAGGATTGTGACATTTGGAAAGACGGCCGAGTTTGCCGGAAACTATTTAACTAAAGGTCGGCTAATACTTGTCGAGGGTTCACTAAGAATCAACAAATGGAAAACGCAGGATGGTGAACCAAGATCAAATGCCGAAGTCGCCGCCTCGAATATTAGATTCATGGAAACCAAAGCTCAGGCCCAACAGTCTTCGGGCGGTTTCGATAGATCGATTCAGGATACTAATGTGGTTGAAAGCACT
>NZ_JFHJ01000185.1:0-1368 GCF_003666285.1 Mesotoga sp. HF07.pep.5.2.highcov
GCCGAGTATCTTACTTCTAATTACGAGATTAATGATGTCTTGAAAATGCTTGAAAACTACACATGCAAAATTATGGAGTCCGACTCCTGTTATGTGTACCTGGTCGATGAAAAGACCAGAACGATTATGGACACAATAAAACACAAAGAGACTGAGTTAGTTGAAGCCGCCCTTAATGACGAAGTTGTAATGAGAATAATGGACAACAAGAAGCTCTTTGTTTCAAATTTCGATGATGTGCTTTTTGAAAAGCTCTTTAAGAGCATTCGAAATACCGAGACAATTGTTTGTGACCCAGTCTCAGTAAGATCTCACCACACCGCCTTGTTTCAGGTAGGCTATCGTAAATTCTATGAGCCAACTGAAAAGCAGAAAAAGATATTTCATACGCTTTCGAGGCAGGTCGCCCTTGCAATAGACAATACCAGGCTTATGGGGAGTTCGGTGTTGCTTCAGGAAAGCCACCACAGGATAAAGAATAATCTTCAGACCATTGTAAGTCTTATAAATATCCAGAAGAGGAGTTTGGATAAAAAGACAGGCAGCGAAGTCGAGGATCTTCTGGACAATGTTGTTTCCAGGGTGAAAAGTATCGCCGCCGTTCATGATCTTCTTTCTCACGACGAGCTTGGTAGAAGTATAATAAACCTGAAGAGTCTGGTAGATACTATTGTGCGTTTCAACATAGTAGATGGTACTCTTCAGGTAAGGAAAGATCTCGATGACATCTTTATTCCATACGACAAAGCAAGCGGGATCTCGCTGACGATAAGCGAATTGATAAACAACTGCGTGAAACACGCTTTCAAAGATTTAGAGAACGGTTTAATATCGATTTCCTGCAAGAGCTTTGACGATAATGTGGAAATAATCGTCGAGGATAATGGTACGGGATTTCCCAATAGATCCTTCTCCGAAAAAGACGAAAAACTGGGGCTTTCTCTAGCGAGATCTATCGTTGAAAATCAGTTCGACGGTACTCTTGAAATCGCCTCGGAAAAAGGAGCAAGAGTAAAGATCCTGATTCCAAAAGAGAGCCTTTTGCTAACGAGAGGCTCATAAAAGAATATTAGCAATTATGCGCTAAACCTAGCCGAAAGGGGAGTCAGTTCCTATGGACAATTCTTTAAATATACTAATCGCAGAAGACGAGTACATAGTCCTGAGAGGGCTCAAAGAAACACTTATCGGCCTCGGTCATAACGTTATAGGAGAGGCTATGGATGGCGAAACCTTCGTAAAACTAGCACTTGAAAAGGATCCGGATTTACTGATCGTAGATATTAACCTTCCAGCGCTTAGCGGAATCGAAGCGATTGAGAGAATAGGAAAAGTAAAACTCGTACCCTCGATAATCGTTACTGGTTA
>NZ_JFHJ01000013.1:0-2947 GCF_003666285.1 Mesotoga sp. HF07.pep.5.2.highcov
AGTATCACATCTCCGTAAGCTACTCCCATTGCTAAGGGTATTCCTCCAACTGCAGCCTGAACTGTGGCTTTGGGCAGATAGGAAATCATGCAGAAGAGTCTTTCGCGGATATCCAGTTTCGAACCGAGAGTGGCCGCCAGAACTCCTGCGCTTCTAAATATGAGTCCAAGTAGTATTACGAGCAGTCCCATAAGCCATGAGTCGCCTATCGCACCTACGTTGACACTTGCGCCAACCAGAACGAATAAGAATATTTCTGCGACAACCCAGATTCTCTCCATCTTCCCCGCAATCCTGTCGGCGGCTACCGGAAGTCTCTCTCTAAGTACAAAACCTATCGCCATCACTCCTAGGAGAGTTGCTACCGGGAGTACTTCCTCGAGTTTATGGAAAACGAATGCAACAGATAGGATCAAGAGAACCTTCTTAGTGTCCCTAATATGGAATCTCTTGAACAGCAAGCTGAAGAGGAACCCAATTATCGCGCCAAGAGATATGCCGAGAATAATCTCTACTGGCACCATAAGAAAGGACATTCCGATACTGACGTCCTGTCCTCCTTCAATTCCCAAAAACACTGTAAAGAGTGTAATGGCCACGACGTCGTCTATTGAAGCTGCTGCTAGAATTGTAGAAGGTATTTCATTTCTCTTTCCGAAGTCCCTTTCTTTCAGTCTTAGCATCTCGGGAACTACTACCGCAGGCGACACCGCCGCAATTATGAAGCCTAGCATTCCGCCTTGAATGAGGCTGAGATTCAGCAGGAAGTGAGCCACTACCATGATTGAGAAACCTTCGAAGAGACCGGGAAGAAAACTAAGACGAAGAGCCAGGGGCCCTATCTTCTTGATAATTCTCCGGTTCAATCCGAGACCGGCTCGCATAAGTATGACTATTAGTGCTAGCAGCCGGACTTCATCGGAAATTGAGAGCAATGATTCGTCGATTAGATTCATTACACCGGGTCCCAAAGCTATTCCAAGCGATACCAGGCCTATAAGACCGGGAAGACGAACTCTTTCAAAGAGTGAAAGTACTGCGATCGAGAGAATCACTATAAGGGAGATGCTTAGAATCATATGTTCCTCCAGAGTCAAGCAGAACCAGACTGCGAATTTGGTAGAAGCTATCAGCTGGTGGCGGTTCTGGAGGACTGTTCTCCAAGGCAAGCTTCATTGCCTAGAGAATTATATAGTCTATGCGTTATACTGTCAATGACCAGTGAACGGAGGTGATCTCTTGAACACTTTTCTAGCCATCGTCGGCGCATTGTTCCTGCTTTATCTTGCGATTAGGTTCTTCCCTGCGTTGATAATGATTGTGGCCGGCGTGGGAGTGATAATGATAGTAATATTTGCAATAGCAGGTCTGGTAGTTGTTTTCCTGCCGATCTTATTGGTTATTGGTCTAATTCTGATCATTGTTAAGCTCGCGTCATGAAAGACACTGATCTTACTGCAATACAGGTCTGGTTCGATCAGGATTCATTTGGAGAAGAGGTATTTCGCAGAAAGATGAGGGACTATATAGCCGAGGCCTCTCTGACATGGAAGGGAAGGAACCACATTGTGGTCTTCCCGGAGTTTTTTGCGACCTTTCTCTACCCATCCTTCAGGAAGCTGAGCTTTGAGGAGACGACGGCAAAGACTCTTGTCAAATATGCGATCAAGAATATGGGGCTTTCCTTCAACCCCCTCAAGAAGGCTTTTCTGAGGGACGCTCTTGTGATCGAAGCTTACTATCATGATGTCTTTCAAAGCGTGGCAAAGGAATTTGGAGCCTATCTTCTTGCGCCTTCGATACTGCTTCCGATTGTCGACACGGAATCGGAGAAAGGGAGATTCATCCGGGGCGATAAGCTATACAACCTCGCCTACTTCTTCAACCCTTCGGGAAAGGTTGTAGCAAGGGCTTTCAAGCACAATTTAACCAAGGCCGAGAGTTCCATTATCTTTTCCAGAGGAGAGCAAGAGCTTAACGTCGTGCACACGGAGATAGGAGTAATTGGCATTGCAATCTGCTACGACATGTTCTTCCAGAGTGAAATAGAGAAATTGGATGCCTCAGGTTGTGAGGCAGTTCTTGTTCCTTCGTGCAACTTTGCCCTGTGGAAGGGAAGACTGAGTGACTCGACGCAGGAGAGGATATGGTTTCGTGACGGGCCGATCAAGGCATCATCAGGTAGAGAGAAGATTCGCTATCTTGTAAATCCAATGGCGACTGGAATTGTCGGCAGAGATAGGGCGCAGGGGAGATCTTCCATATGGTACGGAGGAAGGGCACTTGCCGTTGCCAGAGAATTCGATAGGGAAGAAATACTAAACGTTACGACTTAAGGCGATGCGCATTATCAGCAACATATATAACAGTCTAACATACTTTCTAGACTGGTTTTTCCCTTCCAGTGATACTCATTTTAAAAGTCAAAAATCTGGAGTGTGTACAATTCTTTTGTAGTGATACTTCTAAGATATACCAAGGAGGAATGTTATGAGAATTACTGTCGTTCATGATGCGCCGCTCGATCTTCATCATGAAAAGATGGTCAATAGTGTCGTGAACTCGCTTGAGAAGAGCTTCGAAGTTGATTCGAGACCATTTGAGATCGATGCTGTCGGCAGACTTAGAGGCACCGATCTCGTATTCAATCTCACTACCGCCATGGGCAATACCGAGAGGCAGGTCCATCTTCCGGCCGTCCTGGATCTTCTGGGCATACCCTTCACCGGCTCGGGCACTACGGCCAACGCTCTTTGTATAAACAAGACGCTCACAAAGTTAATCATGAAGGCCTGTGGAATATCCACTCCCGAATTCTTTTCGGTACGTCCCGGAGAAACTGCCGACAACCTGCCGTTCAGTCCGGCGATCGTCAAACCCGTTAAGGAAGGAGGCGCAAAGGGTATCTGGGAGGACTCGGTTGTGGAAAGCGTTGATGACATGCAGA
>NZ_JFHJ01000243.1:0-595 GCF_003666285.1 Mesotoga sp. HF07.pep.5.2.highcov
TCATTGGTCAACAAGGTAATGATAGAGTTATTTCTTTGAGAGTCAAGATTGAGATGATTGCAGAAGCCTATCATTCCACCGCCTTGAGTTAGGAATATTTGACAGCTATTCTGATCTTTATATAGTTTAAGGCCAAGAAGGCTTACATAAAACGAGTTTGTTAAACCTAGATCTTCAGTTCCGAAGAAGACGATAGAATTCTCAATATTCACTAACTGTTCCTCCCTTCAAAGTAAAGGTCCGATCAGCGATCGGACCCTTCCGGTTGATCTTTCATACGTTACTTTGGTGCCTTGAGGAGAAGTCGCACTTAAAAGGGTGTTGGTGTGCTTTGCGCCGGTCCTACAACTCTTTCTTAGTCGATGTGTCTTTCATCTCGGCTTTTCTGAATTGAGACCTTTGAACGGTGTCTAAAGTTCATGAGAATTGTGTAGTTTGAGTTTAGTCAAATTTAAATGTAAGTTACACAAGCTTATTGATGTTCATGAAAGACCCCTAGAGCAACTTTAAAAAGAACATTTCAAAAGCACTCTTAGCAAAAGCGACCTCCAAAGGCTTAACTAATGGAGAAGCTCTTTGGTTAAACAGCGAAGCA
>NZ_JFHJ01000482.1:0-1099 GCF_003666285.1 Mesotoga sp. HF07.pep.5.2.highcov
TGTGGTCTTCTCTGGGACGATCAGGGAAGAACTAGAAACTGTCTCAAACCGGAGAGCATAAGAAAAGAGATCGAAGATAGTCTCAGAAGACTCGGGACGGATCATGTAGATCTCTATCAGCTTCACTGGCCCGATCCTGAGGTCGAAATCGAAGAGACTATGGAGACTATGGTCGAGCTGAAGAAAGAGGGAAAGATCAGATATATTGGGCTGTCAAATTTCTCCATTTCCGAGGCGAAAAGGGCGATGAAGGTTGGAGAGGTATGCAGTATGCAGGGTCTCTACAATATGCTCGAAAGGAATCCAAAGAGCTACCATAATATTCCGCTCGATTACAGAGTCGAAAAGGAAGTCCTTCCATTCGTTCTGGAGAATGGAATGGCCTTTCTGCCTTACAGCCCGCTCTTCCAGGGCCTCCTGGCTGGAGCGATAAGCGACAAGAAGAAGTTCAGCGAACACGATGTGCGGGCCGCTAATCCGAAGCTAAATTCACCCGAGTTCAAGAAATACTACGAGGTCGTCGTAAAACTGAACAGGCTGGCGCATGAGATAGGGAAGCCTCTGAGTCACCTAGCCATCAACTGGCTTATCAGAAATGAAGCAGTAACTTCGGTAATTGCAGGTGCTCAGAAGGTCGAACAGATAGAGCAGAATCTCGGCGCCGTCGAATGGGATATGGATGACAGACTATACGAAAGGATAGAAGAGATAGTCTCTAATTCCAATCTAGAGCTGTAGGGGGTGTCTATGTGAAAGCCGCGTTTGTGAAATCACCGTTCAAATTCGAGATCCGGGAGGTAGATCTTCCCCCTCTGAAACCAAATGACGTACTGCTGAAGATAAAGGCCTCGGGAATTTGCGGAACTGATCTCCACACAGCAAGAACTGAAGCCAAAGATTGGCATACCTTCGGCCACGAGATAGTCGGCATTGTGGAAGAGATCGGTTCATGTGTCGAAAATGTCAAGGTCGGACAGAGTGTGCTGGTAGAAAGCGGTTCTTTCTGCGGGACTTGTGAGGACTGCAGAAACGGGCGAGTGGATCTCTGCCATGACAGAGCGCCCAACGTCTTCATAAGGGCCGAGAAAGAGAATCTCAC
>NZ_JFHJ01000690.1:0-2299 GCF_003666285.1 Mesotoga sp. HF07.pep.5.2.highcov
GGCAAAATAGAGCCAGTCTGCTAACGCAGGCCAGTCAGGCTCCGCCTGGCCAGTCTCGCCTTCGGCGAGGCCAGTTCCGACTTTGTGGGCCATAAAAGCCGGTCCTTAGTTACACAGTCAGCAGTGAACTGGCTTTCACAGCGACCAGCGGGTCTTCGTTCTTAAGCGCACAGCGGTTCTTAGAACGGGATGCTGAAACAAGTTCAGACACGAAGAGCAGGGTATCGAGTGTAGGGTCTAGGGTTTCTTGAAAGGAAATGGTTTGCTCTTCAAATGTTATGGAGCAATAATGCAAAGGCCGTCGTCCGGTATAGGCTATTGGAACCCTCTCACATTGTCATCCCGAACTTGTTTCGGGATCTAGTGCTTAGAGAAACCGTGAGTATGCATAGCAGGTAACGGGCTCGAAATAGCTTTCGAAGAAAGATTCTGAATCAAGTTCAGATGACGAGATGTGGAGTTCTCTAGCAAAAATTGGGACATTAGGAGCCGGTCAGTCCCTTTTTTCGCTCTCTCCTTCTCGTGAGCGCAGCGAACGTCTCTATTGCGATCTTTCTCGGCTTTTCCAAGCGTACAGCGTTTCTTTGATTGGGATGCTGAACGAAGTTCATGACAGGATCTGGAGTTCTCTAGCAAAAGTCGCTTACAGACATTAAGAGATTTGTCAGTCCCTATTTTCTCGTGAAGATAGAAAAAGGCGGGCTTAAGGCCCGCCATGTTCGTTAATGTTACGATTTTGTCTTTCTCTTGCTTATACGGCCTCCACGAAGTCGCTTTCAAACTGACTGGCGTAAAGTTCTGCATAGAAGCCGCCTCGCTCAAGAAGTTCTTCGTGAGTTCCCTGTTCAACGATGTCGCCTTCGTTCATTACGAGTATGAGATCGGCATCTCTTATCGTTGAAAGTCTGTGGGCTATGATGAAGCTGGTCCTGTCTTTCATCAAGTTTGCCATGGCTTTCTGTATCAAGGCTTCCGTTCTTGTGTCGACTGAACTGGTCGCTTCGTCTAGAATAAGAACTTTCGGATCTGCCAGTATTGCCCGGGCAATGGTTATCAGCTGTTTTTGACCCTGCGAGATGTTCGTCTGCTCTTCGTTCAGTACGAGGTTGTATCCATCCGGGAGGGTATGGATAAAGGAGTCAACGTGAGCCGCCTTAGCCGCTGCAAGAACTTCTTCATCGGTTGCGTCGAGCCTTCCGTATTTGATGTTGTCCCAGACACTGGCGTTGTAAAGCCAGGTGTCTTGGAGGACCATTCCGAAGTTTTCCCTCAGGTCGTGTCGGGTGTATTCTTTTATGTTATGTCCGTCCAGAAGTATCTCTCCGGAGTTTACATCATAGAAGCGCATCAGGAGTTTGACTATGGTCGTCTTCCCCGCTCCTGTGGGGCCGACGATGGCAATGTTGTGGCCCTTGTCAACTTCGCAGGAGAAATCTTTTATGATTATCTTTTCCGGGTCGTAGCCAAATCTGACGTTCTTGAACTCGACGTGGCCGTGATGATCGACTCCTCTGACAGGATCGGTTGTCTCGGCAACTTCCTCTTCTTCTTCCAGGAATTCGAAGACTCTCTCCGCTGCAGCTGCCGTCTGTTGGAAGACGTTCATGATATTTGCGATTTGCGCGATGGGCTGAGTGAACGACCTCACGTACTGTATAAAGGCCTGAATGTCGCCGACTGTGATCATCTTTCTGACGGCAAACCAGCCGCCCACTATGGTTATGAGGACGTATCCAAGGTTGCCGACGAATGTCATTATGGGCATCATCATGCCGGAAAGAAACTGTGATTTCCAGGCGGAGTCGTACAGTTCGGCGTTGAGCTTGTCGAAGGTTTGTATGCTTTTCGCCTCTCCATTGAAGGCCTTCACGACTACGTGACCTCCGTACATCTCCTCCACGTGGCCGTTTACCTTTCCGAGATACTGTTGCTGCTTCTTGAAGTATCTCTGGGATAGTCTGACGACGAAAGCGATGAGCCCCATAGAAACAGGCAGCATTAGCAAGGCTATAAGCGTTAGCTGCCAGCTTATCGAGAACATCATTATGGTGACGCCGACAACTGTCGTGACGGATGTTATGATCTGGCTCAGACTCTGGTTTAGCGTTCTACTTATGGTGTCGACATCGTTTGTTACCCTTGACAGGACGTCTCCCTGGGAACTCTTGTCAAAGTATTTCAGGGGAAGCCTGTTTATCTTCTGGGAGATTTCCTGCCTGAATTTGTATGTGACCTTCGCGGATATGCCCGACATTATCCATCCCTGGATGTACATAAACAGGGCGCTGAGCACGTACAG
>NZ_JFHJ01000440.1:0-1629 GCF_003666285.1 Mesotoga sp. HF07.pep.5.2.highcov
CTCTTCAATTGCAACGCTAAGATGAATTATCCTGAACAAACTGGTCGCAACGCCTTCTGGTCAGGAGTTAGGAGTACCTCCTGAATTGTTTTTCACTATGCATAGACAAAAAGCAGAATTGAAAGGAATATGGGAAGTTTTCGGACCTATTTGAGCAGCTAGCTTTGCTCTTGCTTGAAACCGGTTTGACTAAGATCGATACTTCCCAGAATCATAAACAACCAGTTACATCACAGGGCAGTTTCGGTTCATCCTTCGGATTGCCTATCTGCGTACTCCTGCATCGCTTTTGAAAGAAACTCCGCTAATCCTTCACCATACTTATCTATGTTTGCTCTGAACCGATCATCCATTACGTACATGTTGCCTAGAGAGGCAAAAGACTCAAGAGTATAGTAATGTCCAAAGCTTTCGTTAAAGGCCTTATACATTCTGTCAATTGCTTCCTGGGCAAGGTCTGAATCGGGATCTTCGTCCCGAATCTCTGCAAGTTCTCTGAAAAGCTCATCTAGTATCTTCTCCATATCCTTCCTCTCCCGGTCGCTCTTCGAAGCGATAAAATCGTTACTCTTTTCAACAGTCTCATCACCCCAAAGCTGTTTCGCTTCTTCTTCATAGGGGTTTTAGGAGAAATCGAATCATTTTAACTTTTCTCTCTGACTCATCGAATCTTCTCCTTTCATAGTTTTCAGCGTCCTCTCCAGTGTGTTGAGCATAGCCTCAATTCTCTCCTTCTCCAGTATCAAGTGTTTCTTCTGAAGCTCGAAGGCCCTGGCTCTATCGAACCTCGGATTGCTTGGAAGCTTCTTGATCCTCTCCAAAGAGAAGCCACACTGTTCGAAGAAGAGAATCTGCTGAAGTTTGTCGAGATCTTCTTCTGAATACTCTCTGTATCCATTCTCTGCATTACACTGAGGTCTCAAGAACCCGATTTCGTCATAATATAATGATGAAGCGCCTTACAGAAAGGTCTGAGAGCTCGGCAACCTGTTTTGCGTTCAAGAAACCTCCTCCCATAATCACAAGGATATACTATTACGTTGCGTAACAGTCAAGCAAGTTGATGGTTACGCCGATTCAGGATTCTTTGTACGTCCAGAGTGACTCAAGGGGTTTATTATTACTCTTGTGCTGTACTGATGCAAGTAACTTCACTATGTTGTCACTGAAGGTTTCCAGGTGCTGTAATTGTATGTGAAGACCTGTTTAGAAATCAAAGAGTGTTTGCTGCAGAATATAATCAAAGAGATGGTGTTTTGTCGTGGGATTAGCAATTCTGATCCAAAAGAAAAGCAAACTCTTTCTTTCAATAGACAGTCAGACAAATACTAGTTGATATCTACAAGTATCTTTTGCAGAGGTTTGAACCCTTTAAATGTTTAAACTGCTGAATATACAAGGTTCAAAACTGGGGACCGAGAATAGTCGGGAAAGAGCAGTTGCGTGAGGAGATTGAGAAATGGGCATGAAAAACTCTCTGGCATTAATATCTGCGATTCTGGTTTTCGCTGTCATTATTGGTGCAGAATCGACTTCGGTAACAAGCAACTACGAAGAAGCAAGGGAAGTTGCAAGGCAAGCGTATATTTTCGCTTTTCCTATGCTTGAGAACTACAGAACTATGGTTCT
>NZ_JFHJ01000217.1:0-2611 GCF_003666285.1 Mesotoga sp. HF07.pep.5.2.highcov
CCTGGCCTGGTCGAAGCCGAGACCATCAATCTTGGGCGGCCTGTAGTCCTTAAGATGAGATGCGTCTATCCAGTAGAACCACTCGGGATGTTTGAGTATTAAGGCAGAGTCTCTAGCGGAAGTTCTCGGGATGAAGTCTAGAACGATCCTCATTCCCATAATATGGGCCGCTTCGACAAATGCCTTGAATTCGCGTTCGACGTCCATATCCTCAAGCAAGACATCGTGGTAGCGTTCATCGATTGAGAAGAAATCCTTCACGGAGTAAGGTGAGCCTAGTTCTCCCTTCTTGAACTTGTCGCTGTAACTGGTAACAGGGAGGAAGTAAAGAGTGTCGAAGCCCATCTTCGATAGATATGGAAGCATATAGATCATCTTAAGGAAGGTCCCTGATTCCGAGTATTCTTGCGAATGGAGATCTGAGAAGAATTCCGGGTCTTGATGCGAGTAGGCTGCGGTCGACCTGACGAATGATCCGTAGACGATTGCGGATTTGATCCAAAGATTGTCGCTCTCGTTTCTAATCCTGCCCAGCGACTTCGAATAATCGACTCCCGGTTCGGCTTTAGCGGCTATGCTTTCAATTATGCTTGAGCCGAATTCGTATGGGTCCACAAATATGTATCGATCTCTAAGCTTCAAGGTACCTGAGTACCCGTCAGGTAACCACTCCTTTGGAATGGAGTAATCCATCTTACCCTTCTTACTCTTCAGAAGCTCTAGGATCTCCTTGAGGATCACGATACCACCTCCAAAAAATAAGGGCGCAACGGCCCGCTGGCGGAGGCGGTGGGACTCGAACCCACAAGGGGCGTCAACCCCACCGATTTTCGAGACCGGCTCCTTAGCCAATTAGGATACGCCTCCGTTTTCGTAACTGATTATATCACGGGCAATAGGGCTGTCAATATGGTAACTTGGGAGTCAGAGAGATCTCATCTATTCAAAACTCTTTCTCGTTCGTAATATAAACGTTACTCTTACACTGTTCTGTCACTGCCAATTATGATAGAATTTTGATCGCGAGTGGTTTTTCGTGCATGAAGCAGGTCTAAAATCCGAAAGGTACCTGGTTTCAGCACATTTCTATTGCATGAGGAGGTGGCTATTAGTGTATGCCATCATTGAGGCCTCGGGAAGACAGTATAGAGTCGAGGAAGGCATGACTCTCTTCACCGAAAGGCAGAATGGAAAGGAAAGCGGAGACGAGATAGTCTTCGACAGAGTGATTCTCGTCCACAACGGAGAAGAAGCAACGGTAGGCAAACCTTATGTGAACGGCGCAAAAGTTGTAGGCAAGGTTGTTTCTCACGGTAGAGACAAAAAAGTGCTTGTGGTCAAGTTTGGCCCCCGAAAGAACTTCGACAGAGTAAACGGTCACAGACAGTGGTTCACGGAAGTCTCTATTGAGAAGATCGAGACGGGGGTGAAATGAGATGGCCCGAAAAAGCGCGGGAAGGTCAAACGGGAGAGAGAGTAATCCCAAATATCTTGGGATTAAAAGAGGCGAATCTTCAGCCGTGAAGGCGGGTTCCATTATTGTTAGACAGAGAGGAACAAAGATTCACGCCGGTAAGAACGTAGGACTCGGCAGAGACCATACCCTCTTTGCTCTTATTGATGGCAAGGTTCACTTTGAAGAGAAGAACAACCGCAAGTACGTTAGTGTCTACAGCGAGTAGGCTGTTCGGTTAAGGAGGATTGCATCTATGAAGATTCAGAAGACACCTTTGTGCAGATGGGCAGTAACCCACTCCAAGGTGCAGACGAAAAGAAAGGGAGAAATCGAGAAGACACTCGGTTATCTGGTTGATCATAATGGCAACAAGATAGAGAAGAAATGGTACGTCGTCGATGCGACTGATGTCCCGCTGGGAAGACTTGCTGGACAGATCGCAATGGTTCTGATGGGAAAGAACAAGCCATATTATACTCCCCATCTTGATACCGGTGACTTCGTCATAGTAGTTAATGCCGACAAGGTTAAGCTTACCGGCAAGAAACTCGACCAAAAGAAGTACTACAGATACTCGGGTTATCCGGGAGGCATAAAGGAAAGAACGGCAAGACAGATGATGGACAAGTTCCCGGATAGGGTTGTAAGACTTGCAGTGAAGAGAATGCTCCCCAAGAAGGCTCTTGGTGAAAAGATGCTTAAGAAACTCAAGGTATATGCAGGTCCCGAGCATGAACACGCCGCTCAGAAGCCCGAACTTATCGAACTGGTTAAATGAGGAGGTTGAGGCATGGCTGACTTTGTTGATTATTACGGAACAGGCAGAAGGAAGACCTCTGTTGCGAGAGTTCACCTGAGACCTGGAACCGGTAAGCTCTTAATAAATGGAAAAGAATACAAGGATCTTAAGGAATACCTTTCAAATGACGCATGGGTCAGGAGTGCACTGAAACCCGCCGTTGTCACAAACACCATAGGTAGATTCGACATGCTCATAAGAGTAAACGGCGGTGGACTTGGGGGCCAGGCTGGTGCGATAAGTCTAGGAATCGCCAGAGCGCTTGTTAAGTTCAATCCTGATCTCAAGAAGCTTCTACGACAGAACAGTCTCTTGACGAGAGACCCAAGAGAAGTCGAGAGAAAGAAATACGGCCT
>NZ_JFHJ01000008.1:0-1569 GCF_003666285.1 Mesotoga sp. HF07.pep.5.2.highcov
CCTCAAAATCTGATATATTTAGATTCGTGAGCGGGGAGTAGCGCAGTTGGAAGCGCGCCTGTCTTGGGCACAGGAGGTCGCAGGTTCAAATCCTGTCTTCCCGACCAAGGGTCATTAGTGCGGCTGTAGCTCAATTGGTAGAGTATCGCCCTTCCAAGGCGAATGTTGCGGGTTCGACTCCCGTCGGCCGCTCCAGCGCCCGTGGCTCAATGGATAGAGCACTGGACTTCTAATCCGGTGGTTGCAGGTTCGAGTCCTGCCGGGCGCGCCACGCAATTTCTATGGTGGTTGTAGCTCAGTTGGAAGAGCGCCTGACTGTGGATCAGGCGGCCGCGGGTTCGAACCCCGCCAGCCACCCCATTTTTCTCTTTTTCCATGCGCCCGTGGCTCAACGGATAGAGCATCGGATTTCGGCTCCGATGGTTGCGGGTTCAAATCCTGCCGGGCGCACCATCCTAAATCTCTCTCCCAGTAGCATGACAGATCTCAAGAGGAGGTAGCAGTCATGGAAGTACTAAAGGTAGCAACCCACTCAAAACCAAACGCAGTTGCTGGTGCACTTGCCGGAGTACTCAGAGAGAAGGGCGTAGCAGAGATTCAGGCTATTGGAGCCGGAGCGGTCAATCAGGCAGTAAAAGCCATAGCAATTGCCAGAGGTTACGTTGCTCCAAGCGGTATGGATCTCGTATGTGTTCCAACCTTTTCGGATGTTGACATCGACGGAGAAGTAAGAACGGCAGTTAGGTTCTATGTACAGCCAAAGAAGTAATTCCTAGATATAAGAAGGGCCCCATCGGGGCCCGTTTTTTTATTTGATTTCTGCCACTGCCACCTCTCCGGGACCTAACGAGAGATGAAAGTCGCCTCCCACCTTCCATTCCGAGTGACCATCGAAACCCTTGAGCTTCCACGCAACTTTGTGTTCGCTCTTCCAGGTAAAATAACCCAGGTTTATGTGAAAATCCTTCATGCTTTGGAAGTCACCATTAGCAACAACCAGCAATCCCTTCGACCCATTCCAGTAGAAGAGTCCTGCAGATTCGATGTCTTCCTCCCAGAGAAGTTTCAAATCATGGGGGTTGATGAGCTCAAGATTATCTCTTCTCAATGAAGATAGAAGGGAAATCAGATCGACCATGTCGTCATCCGCGTTCCAGTGGAGAACATACGGATCGAAGAAAGCCAGCTTGCCGTAGAATGGATCGTTAGGCGGAAGGACATATCTGCCGTCCTCGTCGTTATCCAGGCCTAGATTCATCGGTTGTATCTCGAATATCTCCTGGCCGGAATTGACGTAAGTTATTCCGTTTGGCAAGAAGTAGTTCAGAACGGTCGCAAAGCGCGAAAACTTCTTCCCGTTCGGTCTCGCGACTGCCCTGGGAGTGTCTGGAGTTTCAACACAGGCCAGCGTCGGCACGCGTAGTCTGGGAAGAATCTCGTATACAAGTTCTTTGAATTTTCCCTCAGTTATTCTCGGTTCCATCCACCATGTATTCCCCAAAATACAGTCGTAGCCAGACTGTCTCGCCTTCTCGTCATTCCCCATCACAAGTTCTTCGGCAATAATTG
>NZ_JFHJ01000663.1:0-4873 GCF_003666285.1 Mesotoga sp. HF07.pep.5.2.highcov
GTTGAGAGCATGGGGACGATTCCTCACGCTCTTATCGCAGTGTATAACGGAGATACGGCCGAGGCCGCATTGGCTTTCGATCGTTATATAGAGGGCGGAGTCAACCGGATAATTTTGGTCGATTGGGACAATGATGTGATCGGAACGACGGTCGATTGCGTTGCACGCACGTATAAGGCCGAAACCGGTGAAAACTTCGTACCCGGCAAGACCGACCCTTCGGTTGTCATAGGCCCGGGAAAGGGAAAGATATGGGGCGTGAGATTCGATACTTCTGGCAGTTTGAGAGACGTTTCGGTCGTCCCTAAGGACGCTTCTTCGCTGGGAGTCTGTCCCGAACTGGTCTGGAGGGCTAGAAGGGAATTCGACAGGTACGGAATGAAGGATTTGAAGATAGTCGTCTCGGGTGGTTTCACGGCGGAGAAGATTGATCTTTTCGAAAAGCTGAATGTACCCGTGGATGTTTACGGAGTCGGTTCGTCCCTGCTGAAAAACAAGTTGGACTTCACGGCAGATATCGTGGAGGTCGAAGGAAGACCCTGCGCAAAAGTGGGAAGAGGGAAGATAGAGACTCCAAGACTGGAAAAGGTAGCGAGTGACTATTGGAACAACGATAAAGAGGAGAGGTGTTGAAAATGGAAGCAAGGGGAACCTGGACAGTAAAAAAAGGGTTCGCTGAAATGTTCAAGAACGGCGTAATCATGGATGTTACGAATCCCGAGCAGGCAAAGATAGCTCAGGATGCCGGAGCCACGGCAGTAATGGCTCTTGAAAGAGTACCGGCGGACATTCGAAAAGAGGGCGGAGTAGCCCGAATGGCAAAGATTGGTCTGATCAAAGAGATCATGGAAACTGTAACGATCCCTGTAATGGCCAAAGCTAGAATCGGTCACATCGCCGAAGCGAAGATCCTTGAGGCTATTGGCGTTGACTTCATCGACGAATCGGAGGTTCTTACACCTGCAGATGACAAGTATCACATAGACAAGAGAATCTTTACCGTCCCCTTCGTTTGTGGAGCGAGAAATCTCGGAGAAGCAGTCAGGAGAATCGCCGAGGGCGCCGCTATGATTAGAACAAAGGGAGAGGCTGGCACCGGAAATATCATCGAGGCAGTCAAGCATATGAGAACCGTTAACGAAGAAGTGAGAAAGGTCCAAATGATGAACGACGCCGAACTCGTCCACTACGGAAAGGAAATCGGTGCGCCTGTCGAGATTCTCAGCCAGGTAAGAGAGCTCGGAAGACTTCCAGTCGTCAATTTCGCCGCCGGCGGAGTGGCTACACCGGCCGACGCAGCTCTCATGATGATGCTCGGCTGTGACGGAGTCTTCGTAGGTTCGGGAATCTTCAAGTCGAAGGATCCCGCAAGAATGGCCAAAGCGATCGTCGAAGCAGTTTTGCATTATGACAATCCCGAAGCGCTGGCAGAGATCTCGGAGAACGTCGGAGATGCAATGGACGGACTCGAGATCGAGACTCTTGAAGTTCGAATGGAAGAAAGAGGCTGGTAAGGGTTGAAGATCGGAGTTCTCGGAATTCAAGGCGCTATACAGGAACATCTATCGATTCTCAGAAAGGCAGGAGTGGAACCCTCCTGGGTGAAGGATCGGAATGAGCTCGACTCCGTCGAGGCGCTGGTGATGCCGGGTGGAGAGTCGACCACTATGATCAAGCTCTTGAAGAGATTCGAAATGTGGGAGGCCCTCAGGAATAGGATAGAAGATGGAATGCCGGTCCTGGCAACCTGCGCGGGTATGATCCTCCTGTCCAAGAAGATTGAAAACGTCGTCAATCAGGACTCTCTGGGCGTTCTAGACATTAGCGTCAAGAGAAACGGTTACGGCAGGCAGATTAACAGCTTCGAGGTCGATCTACAGATCGACGAGATCGGACCCGAACCATTCAGGGCAGTATTCATAAGAGCTCCAAAGATCGAATCGATCGGTGACGAAGTAAGAGTCCTTACAAGCTACGACGGATCACCGGTTCTCGTTCGCCAGAATAACATGCTGGCAGCCTCCTTCCATCCCGAACTTACCGGAGATCTGAGGATTCACCGGTACTTTCTGAAGATGGCCGAAGCGGCTGGACAGAGGATTGAAAAATGTGCAGAATGATCGCCTTCAAGGCAGATAAGAACATAGATACTAACTGGATCTTGGACATTCTAAAGGGCATCTCCGAGAAAGGCATTTCCAGTCCTCACAGCGACGGTTGGGGCTATGCCGTTTGCGGCGAAGGAAGAGAGACCTACAACAGTTCCGGCGCGATCTTTGATAGCGATAAGAAGCTTCCTCCGAGCAGGGTAGGCATTATTCATTCTCGAAAGGCCTCAAAGGGATACGTTGTCAATCTCGAACACGTTCATCCCTTCTACGCCACGGTCAAGGGGAGAAACTACGCCTTCTGCCACAACGGAACGATATACGACTTCGCTAGCGATGAAAGAACCACAGATACGCAGAGATATTTCGAGCTTCTTGTAAGCAATCTTGAGATATATGAAACGAAGAGAGCTCTGGAAGTCACCGCGGGCTTTGTGGCAGAACACTACCGCTACACGTCGATCAACGCGCTTCTCACGGACTATGAAAGCGTCTGGGCAATAAGGCAAAACGCAGAGAGAGACGACACGGAACACGCCCTGTTTCTTTACGAGAGGGACGGGATAAGAATAGTCTCCAGCGAACCTGTCGAGAAATTCGGCGGTCTTCTCGGAAACTCTATCGAAATAAAAAACGGCGAATCGATAGGTCTTTGAATATTATCAGAAATGCGTCTGGAAAGTTCTCCAGACGCTTTTTTTGTTGAGAGAACTAGAAGTCTATCCCAAGGTCCTTCATGACTTTGACAAGAGTGCTGTCAAGTGATTCAATTTCCGAATTCTCAAGCCTATTGAGAGGAGTCTTCACTCCGCCCATTTTCAGGCCCCTTCTTTCGAGAACATGTTTCATGTATGGAATATTAGCGCCGTTCCCAACTGCCATCGTTAGCTTTGTCAAGGACTTCTGATAATCAAATGCCTTGTCGTAGTCACCGTCTCTTACCGCATCCCGGACCTTGACGAAGAATTCCGGGAAAACTGCTCCGGGGCCTGAAACACAGCCTCTGGCTCCGGCGATTAGAACTGATGCGAATGCCGCATCGCATCCAACGACCGTACTGAACGTCGACGGCAGAGCCTGAATCACGCTCATCGAATTTACAAAGTCGCCGCTGCTGTCTTTCAAACCGACAATGTTCCTGTGTTTTTCATGGAGCTTGGCAATGACTTCGACGCCCACCGGGTTCTTGGTCAGAGAGGGAATATTGTAAATGTACAGAGGGAAGTCGCTTACGGCTTCCGCTATCTTGTCGTAGAAACTGAAGAGCTCCTCCTGCTTGTGGTTGAAAAAGAAAGGCGAGACTACTGCTGCCGCATCCGCCCCACATTCCTTTGAGTGTTTTAGCAGTTCGATAATATCTTCAAGCACTGCAGCTCCGCAATGAGATACAACGGTCATTCTTCCTTTGTTTGCCTCGACGAATGACTCTAGAGTCTTCTTTCTTTCGGCCAATGGGAGGGATGTCCCCTCACCGGTTGTGCCGAGCACAAACATTCCGTCGACACCTTTCTCAGCCAGGAAGTCTACATAAGACTTTATTGCATTGTAGTCAACACAGGAACCATCATCATTCATCGGAGTTAGCGGAGCTACACCGACCCCTTCAAGTAGTCTTTTCACCATGATATCCCTTCTGCCAATCTTCTGGCTGCGTCCTTCATTGCCTCAAACTCTTGAACCAACCCCATTCTGACCTTCTTTGAACCATTGATGCCGTAGGCAGTTCCAGGAACAACGAGAATACCGTATTCTCTGTATAGTTTTTCGGTGAAACTCCATGGATCAGTGCCTTCCGGAGTGGAAACCCATACATACATCGCCCCCTGGGGAGCGGTGAAAGTCAATCCCGATGCCTTTAGGCCTTCAATAATCGCATCTCGCCTGCCCTGATACATTTCTCTGAGCTCACGATAATAGGAATCGGGGGTAGACTTCAAAGCTGCCGCTGCGGCCAGCTGTATAGGGTAAAAGACATTTGAGTCGATCTTCGATTTGTAAAGTTTCACCGCGTCCAGAAGACGCTTCTCGGCTACTATTGCCCCAACTCTCCATCCGGCCATGTTGTAGGTCTTTGAGAAGGCGAAGTACTCCAGTCCCAGTTCGAGATTCTGGCGCGCTTCGAAATAACTGTTGACATCAAGATTGTCAAAGGCTATTTCGGAGTATGCAAGATCACTCATCACGACAAAACCGTACTTGCCGGAAAGCTCTGAAAGCCGGTCGTAGTATTCTCCGCTTGCCACCCGGCCGGTGGGATTTGAGGGGTAATTGACGATTACCATTTTCGGCTTGTGCAACCTGGCAAGACTCTCGATTTCGTTTAGAGTAGCCATTGGATTAACATCGCCGTTGTAAGTGAGAAGCTTTCCTCCGGTGAAAAGAACGGCCTCGAAGTATGTTGGATAACCTGGATCAGGAACAAGAATCGAATCACCGGCATTTACCAGTGCATGCAATGCATTGAAAATAGCTTCTTTGATTCCGACAGTCACAAGCACATTTTCCTCGGGATTCAGTGTGACTCCGAAACGTTTTCTGTACCAGTCAGCGACAGCCTCAAGGAGCTCCGGAGCCCCGTGTTGCGGTGGATAAGTATGATAGGCAGGATTCGACAGGTTCTCCTTCATTACCTCCACTATCCATTCCGGGGTGGGTCTGTTCGGGGCGCCTATTGAAAGGTTGATCATTTTCTGCTTTGGTGGTTCTTTCTTCAGGCCGTTAATGAATCCAAAGGCATCGGGCCTGAAAAACTCAAGCTTGGAAGA
>NZ_JFHJ01000310.1:0-2682 GCF_003666285.1 Mesotoga sp. HF07.pep.5.2.highcov
GTCGTAGAAGCCGTGAAACCTATAACACCTGAAATTCCTGCCTCGGCTTTCGCATCGAATTTGACCTCCATAACGAGGGTAACCGGCACGCATGAAACCCAGAACGTAATCCATTTCGTCTTCGTTGTGATGTTCTTTTCCCATGTCTTGCTCAGCGCTGCGCCGGAACTCACTTCAATATAAGGCGTCAGAGAAGGGCTGAGGCTCACGGTCGTCTGGAATTTCTTCAGAACGTATTTGTATTTCCACCAGCTTACCTTCTTCCACTGGTGCTCCCAGAGCAGAGAAGTGCCAAATGTGAAGCTCACGTTAAGCCCTGGTTCAACGCTCAAAGTCTGATACGCGAACTGTGTCGAGAAGTTATGTGAAATACCGAAGTTCCAAGAACCTGAATAGTCTTCCTTGAAGAAATACGGCTCCGGCTGCGACAGTTTACCGCCGATCTTTTCGTTATTGAAGACCGCTATATATGCGGCATAGTCTCTGAGCTTCGCCATGAGTTCCTCATTGTCTTCATTCATGAGGTTTTTCGGAGCGCCTCCCCCGGTAGTTATTTCTTCCTTCAGAATGATAGTATTCTTTTCGAGGTCTAAGCTCGCTTTGAACTTAGTCCCTCCGCCAAGATCGATCGACCAATCTTTGGAAGGCTTTTCACCATGCGGAGAGAGAAGATCGATGATCTCGGACCCTTCGGGTAAGACGATAGTCGTTGTCTTTGTCGTAAGAAGCGAGTTTTTCGACGATCCCAGAAAGGCCGTCTCGAAGGCTTTGCCATCGATGAGATCCTCCAAATATTTGAGCATGATCTTCTCTTCTGAGAAATTCTTGCTAGAGAACTGGTAGCTTCCGGGATGCTCCTTCGATTCCGAAATTAGGCCCGTGACCTTCATCGAAATCGTACTCGTGACGTTCCCGTTTCCTTCAATCTTGAACTTAACATCATTATCTCCGAAGCCGGGTGCCGATCTGTAGAGAAAGAAATATCCCTTGCTAATCTCGTCATAGAAGTTAGCGAAGGCTTCATCGGCCGTCTCTCTTTCTCTGAGGGCATCCCTGTGTTGGATGTATACCTTAGAAAGATCGGACGCTGGAACATATTCAGTACGGGTGATGATCGCCGATCCGTCGTGCTGAACAACGATTTTGTCTTCGATTGTTCGCTTGAACTGTGTTGAAAAGGCAAATACTGAGGCCACGAGAACAATCGCTATTAGCGCCTTCCTGAACATACTTTCACCCCCTTTAGAAGTCGTTCGAACGAGTATAGCACCGGCTACTTTTTGAAATATACAAATAGAAAGACAGTCGACTATTTGGATTGTCTTATTTAGATTTTGACGGTGTTCTAAAATCAATGCTTCTCACAAACGCTTCTTAAGTTCTAGTAGAACCCGCTCTCACTGGAAAATCAACGTCCTCTATCGTTTATCCAAAAATTCCCTTTCCGGGTTCCCGTGAATTGTTTAGAAAGTATTGACTGCAAAAAAGCAGGCTTTAGTTGAACTAATTCCGACAGAATGAACTGTAGAATTATCTCTCAAGAAATAGCATATGACCGAGCAATTCTTCGTGAAATCAAATGGATTTTGAGAGATGGATCGTTGGATCGTTTTTCACCTTTGCTGATCTTCATCCATCTTGATTCGATTCATGAAGATTCTCTGGCTGATTCCCGGTTAATATAATTCAAAAGCGCAAAGGAAGGCCCTGCTGACCAAATGCAGTGGCCTTCTCACGAGACTTGCAATCCGTAAAGCAAATTGGGAAATTGAAGTCGCTTTCTGACATGGTAGGGAGATAATGAAGAAGTCGATCGGAGACACAAACAAGATAGGTATGCCGCAAATATAGCTTTGCTTAGTATCACTGAGTTTCTCCTTGTTGTTCTTTCGTTCAGATGGATCAACAGACCGTTGATATTTCAATCAGCAGCTTGCTACCTGTTCGACCTCTCCCGTCACGAGGGGGTTATCGCTCTTTTTCATATTTCTCTTGAGATAAGATAGGAAATCCTCCGGCGGACGATAATCCCTAAAACCCTGCGAGATTTCCTTCGTCTCTTTGTCTTCAAGGGTAACGGACAATGTAATATCATCCGCCGTGAAACGAAGCTCTCTAATCTCGCCCGGAGGGGCGAAGTCTTCGAAATCGAGAATCACCATATTGTTTTCATCTCTCTTCACAATTACTGACGCAGTAGTCATGTAATCCTCAAAAGAAACTCCGGGCGTTTCACCTCCTAGAACAACTTTTGCGTAAAAAGCTTCCATTCTGTCGATCTTCACCTCTAAACAGCCATCGAAGAAACTAACTTCTCTGTCCTTCAGAAAGATCCCCAGAATCACTTTCAACCTCCTTCAGTTAACCGGTCAGCAGATAGAGACGACTTTCTTCTTTTGCTGCAACCGCCATCGGTTTTTATTTAATTGGATAGAGAACTATTCATACTCTTATTTTTTCAGCTTTCGCTGATCTTTCTCCTTCCTGCCTCCTTGGTCATCTTCAATCACAATCTGGCTTTTGAACCCCTTTGTTGGCTAAACACCGAACACCAGTTCTGCAAACTTTGGAATTACGGCAGCAAAAAAGGCCGAAAACGGTCTTCGCAAATCGGAGTGATCTGGCGGAATACTACTGGTCGTTTGCAGAACTGATCGGGGACAATACACAACTACGATATAT
>NZ_JFHJ01000600.1:0-750 GCF_003666285.1 Mesotoga sp. HF07.pep.5.2.highcov
TTTTCTGTGCATTTTGAACTCGATCTGCTCAACGTCTTTGAAATATTGAATAAGTTCTCGATACCCCTTAGGAAGGAGAAACGGAACAGGTTTCATCCATTGATCCTTATTGGTGGAGCCTTAACCTACTTCAATGACTCTCTTGTATCTGAGATTGCAGATGTGGTTTATAGGGGAGACCTTGGTGAGAAATTCCTCGAGCAACTCTCTGCCATTGATCATCGCATGAGTAAAGAGGAGATGGTCTCTACTCTCGAGACAGAACACCAGGAAACGATTTTTTCTAATTGCCTGGGTGAAAGCGCTTTTATCAGTCCGGATTCGGTCTTCGGAGACAGGTATCTCATAGAGATTGGTAGAGGATGCTTTCGAAAATGTAAGTTCTGCGTCGCGGGATTCAAATTTGGAAGACCAAGGTTCAGAGAATTGAAAGACACGATTGATCTCATGGATTCAGTTGCGGGATTCACAAAGAGATTTGGACTGATTGCCGCGACGGTTACAGATTATCCGGGCATTGATGAGATAGCAGAACACTGTATTGAAAAGGGTTATGAGCTGTCAGTTTCGTCTCTCAGACTTGATTCTCTATCGGATACATTGATGAGGTCTCTGAAGCTTTCCGGGCAAAGCTCTTTCACAATTGCACCGGAGGGGGGAAGCCAGAAGATAAGGAATGCCTTTGCAAAGGGGATAAGCGAGGAAGATATCACTGAGGCACTGGAGTTAGGAAGGAATAATGATTTTCGC
>NZ_JFHJ01000498.1:0-3630 GCF_003666285.1 Mesotoga sp. HF07.pep.5.2.highcov
TTATCCAAGTTCATAGGTAAGCTCGGCTGATTACGGTCAGTTCCTTGGAGAAAACAAGATTGAGCTCAAAGTTTTTGCAGCAAATCAGGGGATCTCAAGACAATAAAAGGTGAAGAAGTCCCTGGCTTTCTGATGATTTATTGCTTCATTTCTTCCAGTTTGGGTGGCAAATGATTCTAGTTTCTCTACACGATAATCGAGACCCGAAGTTGCTTTCCAGAAGAGCTGAGGAGAACGTTCAAAGCGAAAGGATTATTCCACAAGATTTAATCGAGAGAATGATTACTCTTGCCGAACTTTTTTGAAATGAGGACTCAATAACTCCCTCCGACTCAAGTATGTTAGTGAACTAGAACGCGTGACTTGCACATGACAAGGAAGACGGCAATTTGAGCATTAAGATTCTTGGCTGCGGAAATTAGTTTCCTTAATGCGACTGATTTGTTGAAATCCACTTCTAAGAGAAGCGGCCGATTGACAACTTGGACCGGGCGATTGTTTGGATTTTCTTCAGTTGTCGTTGGTCAGTTGACAAAAGGTAACAACGCATAAGCAATTGTTGGACTCGATTTCGTGACCTGAAAGATTTTGCAGGGTTTTTTGCTCAAATTCTCCGCAAACTGGCATGGTGTTGCTTACTCAGAAGATGACCTTGACAAAAGTTCCGCCCGTACAGTATAAAGCCGGGCTACTGTTGAAATAAAGATGTTTCAGGAATTGTTTGGTGCCTTGATTGGAAAAACAACTGAAAACTAACTGAACTAGATTGCAGAAGATATGTTGAAGATAAGCCACAGATTTGCGCTCAGGCATTTTCAGTGATAAAGTACGGGTTACAGGAGGAGATCAAAGTGAACAGAAGGAGTGGAGTGATTCTTGGGATAGCTCTCATAATCTTTCTCGTAATATCCATAATTGGAGCTGCATTGATGACTGTGGTCATGAGCAAGGCCAGGCAGACCAATGATCTCGAGAAGCGAACGCAGGCATATTTCTTTGCAAGATCCGGCGTTGAGATTGCCAGGGAGTATGTGAATGAGAAAAGGAAGAACGACGAGCAATTCTTTGATGAAAAAGTGATTGTACTTCATGGAAATATTAGCAGCGACAATAATGGGCAGTTGAGTTTTGACTTTCAAGATGTCACAGACGTTTGGCCAAAAGATAACGTTAGAGCGAGCTTTGAAGCAAGTGCTTCCTCCTTCAGGAACAACGAAATAGTGACCGCAGTTTGGAGAGACAATGAGTACACGAACTTCCTCTCGTCTGGAAATGCCGGGGACATGACAAGAACGCTCGCATTTATGTGTAGTGAAGGTTCTGCAGGGATACCTGTCTTCGATATGGCAATTTTCGCAAATGGGAGAATTGAGACGGGAGCTTCTGCCAATTCAGAAATCGTGGGTGATGTTGGCACGAACTCAACCGATACTTCTTCAATTAGCAGACAGGGTAGTCAAGGTCACGGTGAGGGTAATAACAAGACTGCCATTTACGGAAATGCTTGGTTTGGTCCGGGAACAGAACTAGATGGAGTGGCTCCCAGTGACTACTTCTTGGATGACGGGAACAGTGTTGCCACCCTTGAGAACATAAGAGACTACAAGAGTATGATACCGACATTTCCTGATTTTCCGAAGTTTGAAGTCGCGAAGTCTCTTAATATAACGGAATCCAGCGAGTCAATTGATGAAGATGGTTACTATAGTAGCGTAAGTATAAAAGGGAAAAACAAGAGTAAAGAAGCCAGACTCACAATTGAGACTGGATCTTCAAGTGATGTGAGGAAGATTGTTATAGAGCAACTGGAGATGAACTCATATGCATCTATCGAGCTGTCAGGTAATGGGAAACTAAACCTATATGTGGGAAATATTAGTGGCGGCGGCTCCATCAATATTGAAGGAGATGAAAATGAAATTGACAGAGTTGTTGTATATTACAAGGGAACGAGTTTGGGTGACCTAGATTTGAGAGGTACTATTCACATAAAGAACGAGATTGACGATGAGTTTAGGTTGGGAGGAAGTAGTAATCTAAGAGTCAGTGGACTTCTAATATATGAGGGAAGCAGCATCGTGCTTCATGGTACGCCAAGTGCTAAGGCGATAGCTCTGTTCGCTCCATATGCCGAGATAACTACGCATGGGAACCTGATTTCTACGGGGCAATAGTATGTGAGAGATTCTTAGCAAGCGGAGGGGGAACAGTAAACTACAAGAAAGTAGAAGACGAGTTTTCAGATACCTCTTTGGAAATCATCGATGGCGATGGTGAAGAAGCCTTCGAACAGTGGGGAGAGTGAATGTGATGAGCGTTCTAGCCACTGACCAAGGAGGACTGGGCATAAACAGAAGTGGTGGTTTTTCATTCGTTGAGGTTCTTATAGCATTGTTAATTATCATTATCTCTGTTGTCACGCTCATGAATTTCCTGATGACGGCACTCAGGGTTGAAAACTCTGCCAGCGCAATCTCCGAAGACCTATTGATTAAGTCGGGAGAACTTGAAGAAGAAAAAGGAGATAGCAAACAAGCAACTGTGACTATCGAAGAGATCGATATTTTGGGCGCGATTCATGAGATAGGCTATGGGAAAACAAAGCAGCTTATTGAGTTCAAGAGGTCTAGCCAATGAGTAAGGAATTTGACAGGCGAAAAGGACTAACTCTTATGGAGATGGTTGTCACGATGGCTATCGCTGCCGTTGTTCTAACAATTACTCTAACCATTTACAACATGTGGTGGAAGTCCTACAACAACTTATCGGAAAAGGCAGTTATCGAAAGGGAAATGACCTCGGCGATGGAGATAATTGTTAAAGAATTAAGATTGGCAAAAGATGTACAGAATGAAAATTCGAATCTGGAAGACCTGGAACTTGAGAGTGGAGAAGCGGCATTTGGAATCGAAGAGAAGAGGATTGGCTACAAGGTCAACGATCGAATAAGCTACCTTACTGATCCCGTTGTAGATACTCTTCTCTTCACTACTGAAGAGAATAATAAGAACTTTTTGGAAATAAGAATTGCAAACAGTAAGTACGGAATTGTTCTCACATCCAAAGTGAAGTTATTGAATGTTGTTGAAATCTCTGAAGGTTCATCGTCTGCCATAAGTTTTTTAGGTGCCGATAAGTTCTTCTGACTTCTTCATTATTACGACTGGTCCTGCCCAAAGACGTATTAACAAGTCTTCCGAAATCGAAAGTAGAGACAATTCAGCCGAGCGATGATTCTTCAGTCTCCCCATATTGACAAATCCGGCTTATCAGCTCTTATTTTCAGACAGCCAGTTACTTATATTCTGCAGCAAACAAGCAAACAAGCCAGGGAATCTATGTTGATCAAAGAAGCTCTTTCCATAAGATTATTCGCTAAATCAGTAGAACATTAGTTCTATTAGTCAAATGCTGTCAAGCAACGATTATTTGACATCTTCTCTCCAGAAAAAGAAACCCGGCCTTTTCGCCGGGTTTTCTTTTTCCCCCTTGATTCCTTCTCAGTTGTATGATTCTAGACCCATTAGAGGCGTGGGCTCTCTATTTCGTTTGGAAGCCGGCTCCGACGCTGTTCATGAGCTCGTAGAAGCCAGGGAAAGACACCGAGACGCATTCGGCGTTGCTGACTTC
>NZ_JFHJ01000387.1:0-1458 GCF_003666285.1 Mesotoga sp. HF07.pep.5.2.highcov
CTTATTCCAAACGCTGTCATTGCCGGATTTCTTGGGATTCTGTTTGGTCCGGAAGTGCTGAAGGTAATTCCCTTCTCTTACGATAGGTTGGGAAACCTCGTCTACCATCTCATGGCGATAGGGTTCATTGCCATCGCGTTGAAAAAGACACGGCGGTCAAGCACAAAGTCATCCGTCAACACTGGCTTCCTGATCAGCATGTCTTACGCTCTCCAGGGCATGGTAGGTTTCGTTGTTGGTATTGCGCTTGTTGGGCTGTTCTTCAAGGATCTCTTCCCGCCCTTCGGGCTGCTCCTTGCCCTTGGTTTCGCCCAGGGGCCTGGTCAGGCCTATTCCCTCGGAAGTCAGTGGGAGGCTCTTGGCTTTACAGGTGGAGGAGCCGTTGGTCTCAGTGTCTCTACGCTGGGATTTCTCTGGGCCGCCTTTGGCGGAATAGTAATGCTTAACACAATGGTCTACAGAAAGAGACAGATCGGTATCCAGATCGAGAAACCGACCGTCAAGAAGAGAATCGAGGCGACCATAAGGGACTTCGAATTCTCGGATATAGATGGTTTCACGATTCAGATTTTGGCTGTTGGAATAGTGTATCTAGTCACCTACCTTTTCCTGAAGTGATTCACGGGTTTGATTGGCGGATTGGGAACCTTCGGTGAAACATTCGCGCAGGTTCTCTGGGGTTTCCATTTCGTGATAGGCGTTCTTTTTGCAATGGCGTTCAGAGCATTATATGAAAAAGTCAGGAAATCAGAAAAGTATGAAATTGAATACATGAACGACTTCCTTCTCCAGCGGATCGGCGGAGGAGTCTTCGACTTCATGGTTGCGGCCTCGATCGCCGGAATTTCCTTCACGGTGATTCAGGAGTACATATGGCCGATAATTATCCTCACAACCATAGGAGGCTTTTTCACCGCAGGCTACACAATCTGGTTTGGCAAAAGGATCTACGAAAAGGCCCCGCTGGAGCACATCGTAACCTTTTTTGGAATGCACACAGGGACACTTTCTACGGGAATGGCCTTGTTGAGAGAAGTCGATCCCACATTCGAAAGTGGAACCGCAGAGGATATGGTCTTCGGGAGCGGGTTGGCATTGTTCCTCGGGATTCCGATGCTTATACTGCTCAATATTCCAATACTAGGTTACAGAATGGGGCAGCCAATATACTATCTGTACTTCATTCTGGGACTTGCCGCTTATATAGGGGCTATGTACTTCTTCTGGTTCAGAAAGGCGAAGATAAGAGGCAAAGAAAAGAAGAGTTAGCCGAGCAAGGGAGCTGAGAAGCGCCGTTCTCCGCCAACGGTTCCCCGTTCTCTGAAATTGATCAAAAGCGGATCCCAAAAAGAGTTCGGGATGACAGTCCTTCAGGTCATTCTGGCATGCTTCTGGCCAGAATTCGGTTCGTTCAACTATTGAAGAGGACGATCTCTATCCTTGGGAAGATTGATCCTT
>NZ_JFHJ01000240.1:0-2313 GCF_003666285.1 Mesotoga sp. HF07.pep.5.2.highcov
AAATGTGAAACTTTTCGAAACAGGCTGGTATGAGACGCCTAAACTGAAATTCGATATGGACAACGGAATCGGGGAGGCATACGTCACCTACTCATATGCAAGCCAGGTCGTTCAGGTCGAGGTCGATCTGGCGACAGGCTACAGCAAAGTTATCAAAGCTTTCACAGCCCATGACGTCGGTAGATCGGTCAATCCTGAAGGAGTGATTGGCCAAATTCAAGGCGGTTTTGCGCAGGGGATGGGATACGCAATATTCGAAGACATGAAGCAAAAGGACGGAAAGATCATTTCCGACAATTTCAACACTTACATCATTCCGACTGTCCACGAACTTCCCGAAGAACTGGTCATTGATGTTGTGGAGGATCCCTTTCCAGAGGGACCTTACGGAGCGAAGGGGATAGGGGAGCCTTCACTGATGCCGGTACCTGCCGCAGTTGCAAATGCAATTTCTATGGCAATAGGGAGGCGTGTTAGAAGGATTCCGGTTACCCCAGAATATGTGCTTCAGCTCTTAGAAAATGGGTCGTCTTTACAAGAATAGTTGTTCGTAAACAAGGAGGATTAGCATGGGTAAGTTCGTACTCGGTCCAACATTCGAGGAGATGTTGCATCCAGAGAAGATCGATAGAAAAACTAGAGAGATTGCATGGAAGATGAGAAAGGAAGATCCCCTGGATCCAATAAACCTTTACAACATTTCCTGGAGAGATATCGATAACAGGATCTACTATTTTGTTCTTCCAAAGGAGTTCACTGGAGTAGATGCGAATATCGTTGTACTGTATGGTAAAGACTTCCCAACTGGAAGCCACAAGGTAGGAGCAACGTATTCGATTTTGATGGAAAAAGTGTTGAGGGGAGAAGTGGATCCTACTTACCATACTCTGGTTTGGCCATCTACTGGCAACTACGGAATCGGTGGTGCATGGGTCGGCTGTAGAATGAAGTTTGACTCCGTGGTTATTCTTCCCGAAGAAATGTCGGCGGAGAGATTCAACATCATTAGAGAGTATGGAGCTAGAGTATTCGCAACTCCAGGGTGCGAGTCAAACGTGAAAGAAATCTACGATAAGGCGAAGGAACTTAAAGCGGCCAATCCGGAAAAAGTACGGGTGCTCAATCAGTTCGATGAGCTCGGTAATTATAGATTTCATTACTACGTAACTGGAAATACGATTCTGGAAATGATGGACGAACTCAGGCTTGGCAACGGAAGAGTTTCGGCAGTAGTGGCAACGGTGGGCTCGGCAGGAACTATTGCATGTGGGGACAGAATAAAGGAAGTGTATCCCGAAGTTAAAATCGTTGCTGGAGAACCTGTGCAATGTCCGACTCTATCACTTAACGGTTATGGAGGTCACGACATTCAGGGGATCGGGGATAAACACGTCACATGGATTCACAATGTAATGAACAACGATGCAGTTGTTGCGCTTGACGATATCGAGTGTAAGAAACTTCTTCAGGTAATGACCGACGAAGAAGGTAAGAAGTTCTTGAAAGAGTTTCTTAAAGCAGACGATGTCGATACAATGGCCGACATTTTTGGCATTTCAGGAGTAGCGAACATTGTCGGTGCGATAAAGATGGCGAAGTACTACAGAATGAGCGACAAAGACAACATCGTGACTATTGCGACTGACAACATCGACCGCTACCACTCTGTGATGGAAAACATGTCCAAAACTTATGGACAACTCACCAGGGATGAAGCCAGACACAGATTTGAATCATATGTTCTTGGTGCAAAGACAGACTGGATATTCGAGGGGACTATGGATAATAGATTGAGATGGCACAATCTAAAGTACTATACTTGGGTTGAGCAACAGGGAAGGTCTGTTGAAGAGCTGAACAAGACAATGTCACAGGACTTCTGGAAGGCAGAAAGCGGAAAGATTGAAGAGATTGACAAGCTCCTTCTCGATTACCGCGTAAGGAACAAAGAATAATTAGTATGACTATTTGTTTTGTTTTTTGTGAGCTTTATTGTACAATGAAAACACGGTGGTACTGACGAAGAGAAAACTGCCTACCTTTTTCGGGGGCGGTTTTTTCTTTGTGTATCTGAGAAGTTGCTTCAGCTCTAGATTCTATCCCAATTATGGAGGTGATTCTTTTGAAAAAGTTTCTTCTTGTTTCGGTCGTTTTGATGTTCTCACTTATTCTCTCAGCAACTACTATCCAGTTCTGGCATGCAATGGGTGGGTGGAGAATCGATTTCCTGCAGTCGCAGGCAGATGCGTTCATGGAGTTGCACCCCGACATTGAAGTCGAAGTTCAGTACACCGGAAGCTACAGAGATACTCT
>NZ_JFHJ01000128.1:0-609 GCF_003666285.1 Mesotoga sp. HF07.pep.5.2.highcov
TAAAGCCATGGTGTAGTACGGAATCATGAGCTGTTTGAATCTCTTTGATATACTATCTTTCAGCGGTATATCTCTAGATATAAGCCCAGAAAGGAAAAAGAAGGTGCATGCTGCAGGGTTTATGAGATTAGCAGCGATCTGCGGAGGGAGCGTATGGTACATAACGACCAGCGCCATCAAAAAGCCTCTGGCAACATCTATCCAGACAACTCTTTCATCGCTAGAAGTGAGGCCCTCCATCCGACGTCTCGACAAGAATAAACACCCCGCACAAAATCTCATAGACAGTATAACACAGGCGATATGGATTCATTCAAGCTATTTGTCTTTAGATGCGTGGCACCGTTAACGGAAGCCAATCAGTGGCTATCATTTCCCGAAATATCCCCTATTTTCCTTGATATTGGAGAGAAACAAAAGAAAGGTTAACTGACCCGGTTACAACAATTCCAAAGTCATACAATGCTGAATTATCACGCCGCCATTGATATACTTATCTATATAAGGAATTCGCGGAGTTGAAACTTAGTAAAGCAATACGAACAGTTCTCGAAATAAAAATCCACGAGTTAGCGGCCATCTGGCAGGAGGTGTGATATATGAAAAAGA
>NZ_JFHJ01000384.1:0-3391 GCF_003666285.1 Mesotoga sp. HF07.pep.5.2.highcov
GGATGGTGAAATGATGTTTGAATGCAGGAGAATAAGCAATCAGAAGGATTATCTTGATCTTATGAAGTTCTCTTTCGGTATTACAGAAAATTGGATGAGGGTCGCTTCGAAACATGCTGGTGAGATCTTCAATAACGATCTAAGGGACCCCTTTGGGGCCTATGACGGTTCTACTCTTGCCGCCGAGTATCTTCTACTTTCTTTGAAGATGCGACTCAGAGATTCCGTCATTCCGATGGGTGGAATCGGCAACGTGTGTACAAGTCCCCTTTACAGGGGTAAGGGCGCAGTCAAATTCCTTCTGCAGAAATCACTCGAGACTATGAGAGAGAAGGGGCAGGCCGTATCTCTGCTCTATCCCTTTAGCAGGAGCTTCTACAGAAAGCTCGGATGGGAGGAGTTTGACACGATGCTCAGGGCGAAGTTCTCCCCAGGTTCTATAGATCTTCCCGATCAGAAGGTCGAAGTGAAGATTGAGGAGATGGAAGATGCCGACGGTGAAATCAGGGAGTTCTACAACGAGTACGCAAGCAGTCACTACAGCATGATCTTGAGAGACGAAGAGATGTGGAAAAGCGATTTCGAGTTTCGAACCGATAACGATGTTTCCAAGAAATTCGTGAAGTTCAAGCGAGAAGGAAGGACTACGGGGATGCTCCGCTACGTCTTTCTCTACGATAAGTTTGACAAGGACAGCGGACTTAAGTTTTTAGTCACGATCTTCCTTGCGGACGATGTCGAAACAAGGCATGCAATGTTCCGTTTCTTGAAAGGTCTTTCTCTTCAAATCGATCAGATCCACGCCTTCCTTCCGCCTGATTTCCTTCTCTGGCCGTATCTAAAGGAAAGGCCGTCCGAGATGAAGATAGTACCCAGGACTATGATCAGAATCGTAGACCTCCAGCTACTAAATGGTCTGAGAATCGATGCTCCGGACATGCGGGTCGGAATCAAAATCGACGACAGTCAGGCATCCTGGAACGACGGAGTTTTCGAACTATGCGTTGAGAATGGAGAACTTAGCTTCTCGCCGAGTGACTCTTTTGATCTTGAGTGTGATATCTCGACCTTGTCTTCAGTTGTTGGCGGCAGCACTAATTTCAAAGAGATGATAGAGTTCGGCAGGGTTAAGGTATCGGACGGCTACAAAGGTCAGGATCTTCCAAAGAGCTTGCCCTTCGAGCTTCAACACTTCTAGTATTATCCTGACACCAATGAATATGCCCCGGCTCGATCCGGGGCATACTTATTCTTCTATGCTTTGTAGCATCAAACCAGACCAAGTCCACCGTCGGACATTATCACCTGGCCCGTTATCCAGTTCGATTCATCCGAAGCCAGGAATACCATGAGGCCTGTATGGTCTTCGGGATGACCAATCCTCCCGGCCGGAGTCTTTTCCTCTATTCTTTTCAGTACTTCGGGATGTTGAGAATAGAAGGGAGAAGTAAATGGAACGGTCTCTGTTGGACCGGGGGCAATGACGTTTACCTGAATATTGGCCGAGGCTAGTTCAAGCGCCATTACCTTTGAAATCGCAATAATCCCCGCTTTTGCTGCGCAGTGGCCTGCGTGCTCCTTTTCCGGAAAGAGGCCTCCGACCGAGGCCAGGTTGATGATCTTTCCGCCGCCGTTTTTCGACATCATCTTAGCAACAACCTGCGACAACATGAAGACTATTCTCACATTGACATGCCACTGCTTGTCAATCTCTTCTATTGGGTGATCGACAAATGGTGCCCTGTATATGTAGGCTGGGCAGTTAAGAAGGATGTCGACCTTCCATGTCTTTTCTTCCAGTAGATCTGAGATCTCATTCACATCTCTTTGACTGTCTATGTTTGCGCATATCGTCGAACAGAATCCCTTTCTCGATTCTTCAAGTTTCTTCTTCAAAGCTTCGAGCCTTTCCTCGTCTCTATCCAGCAGAATAACCTTTGCACCCTCGTTTACAAATGCATTGGCAGCGGAGCTTCCAACTCTGCCAGCTCCGAAGATAAGGGCCGTCTTTCCGGTCAGTCTCTCACTCATTGTTCATTACCCCCGCTCTGCAATCGGAGGAAGGGTGAAATTCCTCCCCCGCTTCACTGAGATCTTTTTCCAGTTATTGAATTTATAAGCTGCTTCGCAGGCTGCTCTTATAGCGTTTTTGTTCGAAGGAGGAGTCTCCGGTCTTTCACCTCGTGAGATGTTGGATCCTGCGGTGCATATGGCGGCGGCGTTGATCTTCAGAAGAGAAGAAAGCACATAGAGAGTAGCCGCTTCCATGTCGAGCTGCAAGGCACCTGCCGCGATCCATTCTTCAAGTTTTCCGTAGATAGATGATGGGAAGTCTTCTCTTAAGAGATCGGGCTTTGTTGCATAGAAGGAATCGAGTGAAAGACCGATTCCCACGTGATAGTCCACTCCGGCCTCTTCACAGGCTGAGATCAGCGCCGTAAGTAGCCGGTAATCGGCTACGGCGGGGAAGTTCTCAGGAATGAAGAGGTTTGCTGTCCCCGAGTATCTTATGCAACTCGAAAGCACAATCAAGTCTCCCGGTTTCACATCGTCGGCAAGTCCTCCGGAGGTTCCGACACGGATGATTGTCTTAACGCCCAGCCTGTTTAGCTCGACCACTGCGATCTCAGTCGAGGGTCCTCCGATTCCGCTTGAACATACAGTAAGCGGCAGGCCTTTATAGGTTCCGGTAACGGTTATGTAGTCTCTGTTGTTTCCTATTTCCTCCACATTACTCAGACACTCTGCGATCTCGTATACTCTTGCCGGATCACCGGGCAGAAGAGCTATCTCGGGAATAGAGTCGCTGGAAATCTGCAAGTGGTTTTTCGCCTTCTTCGAATTATTCATGAAATCATCCTTTCAACCCCGTTCCGCTTATCCCCCTTACGAAGTACTTCTGGAGGAACAGGAAGAGAATTACCGGCGGCAGACTGCCGGCGATGGCCGAGCTGAAGAGATTTGCCCAACTTGTATTTTCCGTTGATCTATGTGCGGCGATGGCTACCTGTACAACTTCGAATCTGCTTGAATGGGTTGCTACAAGAGGCCAGAACAGCGAGTTCCACTGGAACATGAAGACCATTACGATTACCGTGACTATGGCCGGAACGCTCAGCGGAAGGACTATCCTCCAGTAGATTCTGAACCAGGACGCGCCGTCTATTCTTGCCGCTTCCATTATCTCTGAAGGCACTTCAGAGAAGAACTGCCTGAAAAGGAATATCGCAAGGCCGTTGGCTACGCCCGGAAGAATGAGCGCCCAGTATGTGTTGTCTATATGTAGCTGTTTTATGAGTATATAAAGCGGTATGACAATAGACTCGAAGGGAACCATGAAGGTTATCAGCACTATTGTGAAGAGCGCAGCCTTGCCTCTGAATTCGAACTT
>NZ_JFHJ01000123.1:0-699 GCF_003666285.1 Mesotoga sp. HF07.pep.5.2.highcov
CGGAGAAGCTCAGTTACTCCAAGTGCGTATGCAAGTGAAGAATCCTTCAGTACGATAGTGAATTCGTTTGTCCATGGTGGAAGGGCTATTCTTATTGCTTGAGGAAGAACAATATTGATGAAGCCTCTTAGATTAGTCATTCCCAGAGATCTTGCAGCTCTCATTTGAGCCGAACTGACCGAGTTTATTGCTCCCCTGAAAATCTGAGACTGATATGCCGAGGATCTGAAACCTAACCCAATTATCACCGCAGCGAAGGGGGAGAATCTTATTCCGATCTTTGGAAATCCATAGAATATTAGAAAAAGAATTACCAGTTCCGGAATACTTCTGAGGATTTTTTCATAGACTGCAATTAGGGCCTTGATCCACTTGTTTCCGTAGACCTGGCCAAAAGAAATGGGGAGGGCCAGAACCAGGCCCAACCCCAGAGTCAAAAAAGTGATTTGAAGTGTTACCCACATTCCTTTCAGAAGAGCGGGCAAAGAATCAACAATTAATCCGAGTTTATCTATGACTTCCTCCGCCCTTCAATCAGAAGTGCTTGAGGTTCAGTTCATTAAGCTTTCCGGACTCTTCAAGTCTCGAAATGCCTTCGTTTATGAGATTTAGCAGATCCTTATTTGCCTTGTTTACTGCAATACCATAGTCTTCGTAAGTCTTGATTACTCCAACGATCTTTACCGGTCTGACCTTTGC
>NZ_JFHJ01000555.1:0-1470 GCF_003666285.1 Mesotoga sp. HF07.pep.5.2.highcov
AAACTCAGCGGTAAATTCGGTTATGACAAGATATATTATATTGTATCTCTTTCGTCAGCATTGTTAATATGGCCGATATTCGTTATCAAGAGTTTCACGACTACTTTATTTATGATGATCTTGCTATCATTCTTTTTCTCTGCTGTTGTCCCGCTCGGAGACTCGATAATCATCAATAAGTTGAAGAGTTCTGGTGGTCGGTTCGATCGCGTAAGACTTTTCGGGACCATTGGTTTTGCGATTACCTCACTGGCCTTGAGCAGATTAGTGGGTCTTAGTTTTTTCTGGTTGTTTGCAGCATCGGCAGCAGTGCTTGTTATCTCTTCTCTCTTTATTAGTCCAAAAACGGATGACTTGGAAACGGCAGATCAACAGCACCTTTCAGGTACAGGCTCAACTTTTCAACTCACAATGATGACTGTTGGGATGTTCGTCGGAGTTACGTTGAATTCCTTTCATAACACCTTCATTGCTGTCTATGCCAGGGAAAATGGTATGGATTCGTCCGTTGTCGGGATGGTCTTTGCGATTACCGCGCTTTCAGAAATACCCTTCCTTCTATTTGCCGATAGAATAATCGAGAAGATTGGAAACATGAAGATTCTGCTGTTCGGAATGATCGTAATGGGGGTGAGGATGATTCTCATATCTTATGCAACAAACGAAGTTTTGCTCTATCTTGTCGAGTTTTCACACGGCTTGACGTATATTCTCATGTACTACTCCCTGTATCATTTCATACACTACGAGCTTTCCGGTAAGAGCCTTGTGAAGGCCGAAAGTCTTTTCTGGGTTGTGAGATCGGGGATGACTTTCATAGTGGGATCTATCGGAGGAGGAATCGTCATTGACTTGTTGTCAGTTACCTTTGCTTTCAGGTTTTTCGGATTCGTCGGAGTTGTCTCGTCTGTAGTAATGATTATTTTCTACATAGTGATCAGCAGGCGGAAAAATGCGTTGATTTGAGCTTCTTTTAACATTCGCTTTGAAGCTCATCAAAAATGTCAGCTCTGTCAAATCTCCTACTCAATAGTGATATTGAAACTGCAACACAAAAAACAGATATTCAATTATTTCTTCCGATCGGGCAGAAACAACTGTCTTTCCAGTTCTAGAAGCCAATAATCGGGCATGGTAAGCTCATGGCGAGCTTACTGGAATCTGAGCACGGTATTATAATCTGAATGAACGTTCCACCGTTTTCAATTTTTGAAAAGGGAGGGGTATTATGAAAAAGTTTCTTGTGTTAGTTCTTCTGTGTCTATCGATCTTTGCTTTCGGAAAAACCACGATCAACTTCTGGCACGCTATGAGTGGTAGCAGACTGGGAGCGGTCGAAGCAATTGTCGAAGGTTTCAATGCCGAAAATCCCGACATTGAAGTGGTGGCTCAGTTCACAGGTTCATACGCAGAGACACTTACCAAGGCCATAGCTTCGTACCGAGCGGGAGATCAACCTCACATTGTCCA
>NZ_JFHJ01000560.1:0-1156 GCF_003666285.1 Mesotoga sp. HF07.pep.5.2.highcov
AGAGGCACGCTTATATGGAGGGGATCAAAAGTGGAACAGCCTATTGTGAGAGCAGTGACTTCGGATCAGGATATCGTGAAAGTCGTTCTGCAGGAGGTGCCTGACAGACCGGGAATAGCGGCGAGAGTTCTGAAGACCCTTGCCGAGCAGAACGTCAACATCGACATGATAATACAGAGTATGAGAAGCGGGGATTACAACACGATGGCCTTTACTATCCAGGCAAGCGATCTCGAAAAGCTGAAGCAAGACGTACTTAAGTCGAGGAGCGAAGCCAGAGAAATCACCGTCGAAGGCGCCATCGCAAAACTCTCCATTGTCGGAGTAAACCTTACTGCCACTCCCGCTATTGCGGCGACGCTCTTCGAGACCCTTGCTAACGAGGGCATCAACATAGACATGATCAGCGCAAGCAACAGCAGGATTTCCGTCGTAATAGACAACAAGAAAGTGAGTCTTGCCGTTAACGCCATTCACAGCGCCTTCAACCTGGAGGAGATCATATGAAGGGAGTCATAGAGAGTTATGAGAACTTTCTGCCTATAACACCGAAGACTCCAAGAATAACGCTTCTAGAAGGGAACACTCCCTTGATCTTCCTTGAGAACATAAGCAGGCAGTTCGGGGTGAAAGTCTATGTGAAGTATGAAGGCGCAAATCCGACGGGCTCCTTCAAAGACAGGGGGATGGTCCTTGCAATTGCAAAAGCGATCGAAGAAGGCTCAAGAGCGGTTATCTGCGCCTCGACAGGGAACACCTCTGCCTCTGCGGCGGCGTACTCCGCCCGGACCGGCCTGAAATCGATAATTCTGATCCCTGAGGGTAAGATCGCCATAGGAAAGCTAGCACAGGCAATGATCTACGGGGCAAAGGTAATCCAGATAGACGGGAACTTCGATAACTGCCTTGAACTGGCCAAGAAGATCTCTGAGAACTATCCCGTTACGCTCGTGAACAGTCTAAATCCTTACAGACTAGAAGGTCAGAAAACGGCCGCCTTCGAGATCATAGATGTTTTGGGACGTGCCCCGGACTATCACTTCATCCCTGTGGGAAACGCGGGCAACATTTCCGCCTATTGGATGGGCTACAGGGAGTACCGTGAGAAGGGACTGTCGGAATCCCTTCCCAGAATGATGGGCTTTCAGGCAGAGGG